>MKRS01000050.1 GCA_001897035.1 Bacteroidales bacterium 45-6 | reverse complement strand
TACACTCCGATGGCTTGTCCTTCGGGTATTACAGGATAGTCAACAAAGCCCGCAACTTCTTTTTGACCTACATAATCACCCGTATATTCCTTTTTAAGATCAAAAATTGCATAACCGCTTTCCTGCCGTATTTCAAGCTCTATTTTCTGGATCAGTCCCGGTGCGTGGATGTTAACCTCAAAATGGCCTTCCTCTCCCAGGTAAAAAACGTTTTCGTCCGACGCATCATGACTTCCCAGATGAACCACTTCTATAGTAGGAGGAGCAGGCTTTTCTTTTTCTTTAGTACAGGAAGTAAATGGAAGTAAAAACAATCCCGGCAAAAACACTATGTACCATAATAAGCTTTTACTTTTCATGTCTGAATAATTTTATGATAAGATAGAAGTCACCCCAGTGTTGTGTCAAACGTGAAACGTGAAATGTGAGAGGTGAGACGATAAATGTGAAGATCTCACATTTATCGCCTGCCATTTCACGTTTGACATAACACTAATAACCGGGATTTTGAGCAATGCCCAGATCGTTGCCGGATAGCCCTTTGGGAATAGGAAACCTGTAAAATTTACCGGAAATATTATCTGTTTTTGCATGCAGATGCTTATATATCTTGGCAAAAAACGGATAATTGGTTTTCACTTTACCACCTGTTCCGTCACTTTCAGGACCGAATTTAGCGACGATGGATGCTACGGAACTGTAATCTGATTTATAGTACTCAAACGTAGGCACATCCGTTAGTACCGTGCCAACCAGTTTTCTCCAGCGGACAAGATTAGACCAATGCCTTTGTTCAAAATACAGCTCGAGATACCATTCTTTTTCCAGCTCTTCATGCGTAAGTGTAGCATAAGTGCTCACACCAGCCCTTTGCCTTAACTGGTTAATGACCTGTGCAGCTTCCGCAGCCTTACCCAACTGAAGCAATGCCTCTGCCTTGGTCAACAGCACTTCAGCATAGCGGATGTCAATACGGTTTATATTATTCGGTTGTCCTGCTTCTGAGCCTGCGGCAACATCCGTAAACTTGGAATTACGCTGTACAAATTTGCCGATGCGCGGCGAAGTAACAGGAAATACAAAGTCATATTCTTTGTAATCTGCTGCCTTGGTTGCCGGGGATGCCACAGGTTCATCCTGGTCAAACAACTTGGTGTAAAGAGAAAAGTGCTTACGCTTATCTTCGTCGGGAAAACGGTCAAGCAATTTAACATCCGCCGGGCCGATATGGTTATCCTGGTAGAGGTCAAACCGGAAAGTGAACGTACAATGCGTCTGGTGATTCCCCTGTGCATCGCCCAATCCATCTCCGTCATGATGAATAGTAAAGACATGCTCAGGTGATTTATCTTCAGCCGACACGCCAAAATTGCTTTCAAAATTCGTCTCCAACTTATAGTTACCGCTACTGATCACCTTATCAGCATACTCTACCACTTTTTGAAGCCTGTCATTATCCCAGGCTGCGGGAGAAGGATCTGTCCTGCCTGCTGCTATCGAAGCCACTTCGCTCTGTGAAAGCGGTTTGCTGGCCCAATTAAGATAGGCCCTGGCCAGAAGCGCATTGGCTGCCCCTTTGCTTGGATTAGAACGAACCACATCAAATGCAGGCAGATCTTTTTCGGCTTCAGTAAAATCTTTTACAATTTGAGTATACACTTCGTCAATAGACTTACGGGTTGTTTGTTCCTGCTGTGTTGGATTGGTTTTTAAGATAAGCGGTACTTCCCCCCACAGGTTTACCAGGTAAGAATAAGCATGCGCACGTATGAATTTTGCTCTTGCCCTTGCAAGGTCAATACTTGCCTGCGTCAAATTATCACCGGCCTTGCTGGAATCCGCTTTTTCAATCGTCCTGTTGGCTTCTCCAATGCTTACATACAGATAGTTGAAGATCTTTGTGGGATACCAGTTATTTACATCTGTCTTTAACTGGCTCACCAGGGGACCATCCGCATCATCAGCTCCTTCAAAGCTGACCGTATGCTCACTGGTTGATTCCAAAAGAAAGGAAAACGAAGAGCTCAGCCGCTGCCATGGCGGGAAAGCTGCACTGGCTGTGGCTAATGCTTCCTGGTCATTTTTCCAAACCGATTCTCCGGTAATTACTGGTGGCGGAGTGTCTCCTCCACCCACATCCTTCTTGCAGGAATAACCTGCGGAAGAGATCACTACAATAGCCGCGACGGCTATTTTTTTAAGGGACTTTGTCATACTTCCTGATATTTAAACTATTAATAAATACTTATGTCAAATCAGCGCTTTTCTAGTAGGTAACATTTACACCAAACAAAAAGGTACGGGGCATGGGAAATGCGCCCAGATCAACACCCCCGGCTATTTCCGGGTCATACCCTTTATATCCAGTAAGTGTGAGCAGGTTTTGTCCCGTTGCAAACAGACGCAGCCGAAATGGCGGCAGCTTCCGCGACGTTAGCAGTGCTTTATTTACAGTATAGCCGATGGTTATTGTTCTAAGCCGCAAAAAAGAAGCATCTTCTATATACCGGCTATCCAGCTCAGATGAAAAAGGACTGCTGGTAATACGGGGAACGGTATTGGATGGATTAGATGCAGTCCAACTGTTCAATAATACAGCAGAAGTATTATACGCGTCTGTTGGCCGTTCCAGGTAGCGGCGAAGCTTATTATATACACTGTTGCCACTGGCGCCCTGCAATAAAACGAAGAGATCAAATCCTTTAAAATTCAGTGATGAGGAAAAGCCGTATATGAGCTTTGGCTGTTTGCTGCCCAGCACCACGCGGTCGTTTTGATCAATATGCCCGTCCTTATTAACATCTTTTAAGCGCGGATCACCGG
>MKRS01000049.1 GCA_001897035.1 Bacteroidales bacterium 45-6 | reverse complement strand
TTATTCTGATCATAAGTGTGCTGTTTTTAAGCCCGTGCTGGAAACCTTCTGTGGCAGAAGCTTTTCCCGATCACAAAAATGATCCCCGAGTTACCGGCCCGCTTGGCCGGGCTATTAATGATGCCTGGCGCGTTTCGTGGGAGCGGTTCTTTCACCCGGATACCGAGATGTTCTATGATTACCTGAGCAGCTATGAGAAAGATAAATGGCTGTCGCATCTCCCGGTTGCAGATGAAGTAAAACGGCAATATCCGAATTTCCAGGGATATGATACCGGCATGGAAGATTGTATGATATCCGCTGGCGTGATGCTTACCATGATCGTTGATAAATATGCTGTAACAAAAGATGAAGGGTTGCGCAAGTCGGCCCATGCTGTATTCAGCGGTATTAAGCGCAGTACAGGAGCACAGGGCTTTCTTGCCCGTTGCGTCTGTACAGAGGATCATCAAAGCATTTATATCAACTCTTCCCGGGATCAGTATACACATGCCGTCCACGGCTTATGGTACTATTTTAACAGCCCGCTCTGCGACGCCAAAACCAGGAAAGAGATCAGGGTATTGTTGTCAGCCTACGCAGACAGGATGATAAGAAATGTTATATCGGGGAATGACTACGATTTCCTGAGAGCGGACGGAACCCGGGATACCCGGGGCATCAGCAGGATGTGGAATGTGCAGGGGCATGAGGCTGCCAGGCTGCCGATGATCTATGCTGCTGCGTGGAATACCACCGGGAATAAACACTATTATCGCCTATACAGGAAATATGTTGTTCCTGCAATTGAACAATCTTTTAGTGTAGGGGAGAAAACAACCACTTACGCCTATCTTCAGATGGCCTGCTCGCTTGAACTGCTGGAGTCGCTCGAAAAAGAAACAATACTCAAAGAAAAAATATCACGGATAAAGGAGATGGTTGCGGAAAGATGTAAAAGCCGTGCAGAAAATGCAGATAAAAATTCCCAAACGCTTGATCTTACCCGCGCCGGAACCGACTGGAGAACCGGAGAGGGGTTGAAGCCACAGGGAGAATACAGAAAAGTATGGTATAATATAAGAGAAAGCGGAGAAGCAGCTTTGACGCAACTGATGGTATTGGAAAAGAACATTGATCCTGCCCAGAAAGAGCTGCTTGTTAAGGCAATCGAGAGGCTGGATTATGATCGTGTATCAAGCAACGGAATATTTTACCTGCAGGCTGCTTACTGGAAAGCCAGAAGGTCCGGTGTTTTCAATGAAAATGATTAGCACAATAAGTTTTCACGCAAGCAGTTAGTTTTGGCTACCCCTTCTATTCTTAGAAGGGGTTTTTTACTGACAGTGCTATTATTATAAGCGCCCGGCGGCATTATACGACTTCTGCCCTACCGTATCTGCCCCTCCGGTAAACCCGGGGCCTCCGGCAGCTATATAACCATGACTGGCGCCATTTTGATCCGGGCTGATCCAAAACGAATATAACTTTCCATTCCTTAGCTGAAATCTGAACCGTACCGGCCTTCCGTTCAGCACACTCAGATCATCAGCACCTTTCCAGCTTATCCGCTGCAGGGTGCTGTCGCCGGAAACTGCTTCACAACGTGAGAATGTAAATGGTGATATTGTGCGGTTTTTCTCGTCTGTAATTTCAACATTCAGCTCCCCGTCTTTACAGTCAGCGTTGACAAAAAAGTATTTTCCTTTGAATGTAACGGGTCTTGTAGTAAGACTGCCACCCTTGGTATCCCCATTCATTGAAGCAAATCCGTCGCGCCGCAATACTGCAATACCCGTACTTCCATGAGAATGCATACCATTCTTCACGTAGACGCTGCTCTTCTTTGTCTGATCTCCTTTAAAGCCGATATAATAAAACCAAAGCTGATCGCCTACCACAGCACATATTCCTCCCACAGACTGCACATAACCACGATCCCAGGAACCTGCTGTTCTTGTTGCACTAATGAAAACATCCCTGTTAGGACGATCCCAATGAAACCCGTCCCGGCTGAACGAAATTTTAAGTTCAGTGATCTTAGGCGTGGCATTTTTCAGGCATATTTCATTATCAGGACCAAGATGTATCTGGTGCAGCCCCAGCATAATGCTTTCATATCCTACCGCTGACAGATTATACAATTGTGCCTTGTCGCCAATAGCAGGATCCGGGATATCCAGCTTATCCGCCCCGGTCCAGAAGGTAATATCTTTGATACCCCATTGGGCGCCTTTAAGAAAGTCATCATGCTCATAGTAATAACGGGAGCGCCCGGTGGGAGACTTTCCATACTGTCCGGTGTTACGCAGACTATATATCCACTTTTTCCGGAAAGGATTATAAAAGATAGTCGTTCTGTCTCCGCAAATACCCGTTTCAACCCGCTTTTCCCAATGAATACCATCTGGTGAAACCAACGCATACCCTGTATATATTTGCTTTTTTGCGCCGGGAATATCATTGGGCGGGCGGAGAAACATTTTAAACCGCTCTTCCGGGTTATCGGTAAAATGATCAAGGAATACCGTACTTGAATCCGCTATGATATCTGGTATGATAACATTAGTGCCTGCATCCATTTCCAGTTCAGGTCTGTGCCAGTGAATGCCATCCGTACTTGTAGCATAAGCCATTTTGTAAAGCCAGCCTGCTTCGTACCAGACCTTAAACAACTGGTCCCGGGGATCCCACCATACACCACCATCTTTTGCGTTTGCACCAGATATGCCCCACGGGCCCTGCTCCGTCCAGGTCTCCGGCTTTAATACGGGGTTAGTATCAAGCTTACGGGCATTGTAAAACTGTCTTTTCAGTGAAGTTTTTTCTATTAAAAAATCATCAAC
>MKRS01000048.1 GCA_001897035.1 Bacteroidales bacterium 45-6 | reverse complement strand
TTGCTTAATCACAGGCACTCCAACACGTTCACCCCAAATCACAAGCTGCTCTACTGCCGCTGCACGGAATGTGTCTGCCGCTCCAAGGTAAACGCTTTTGCCGTTTGCCTTGAACTGGTTGGCCAATTTGCCGATGGTTGTTGTCTTCCCCACGCCATTCACCCCGACCACCATAATCACATACGGCTTCTTGTCGGCAGGCACGGAGAATTCGGTGTCGTCGGTGGAGTTGTTTTCGGTGAGAAGCTTGGCTATTTCATCCCGGAGAATGGATGTCAGTTCGGATGTGTTGACATATTTGTCCTTGGCCACCCGCCCCTCGATCCGGCTTATGACCTTGAGGGTGGTATCCACACCCACATCGGAGGTAATGAGCACTTCTTCCAGGCTGTCGAGAACGTCGTCGTCCACTTTCGATTTCCCGACCACGATCCGCGAAAGTTTGGAAAACATACTTTCCTTTGTTTTCTCCAGACCTTTATCTAAGTTTTCTTTTTTCTGCTTCGAAAAAAAATCAAAAATGCCCATGGAATTGTAAGTTTAATGTTTGAACCCAGATGCCGCATCGGCAAAATCCCGATAGATCAAAAAACGGCAAGTGTTTTCTTTGTGCAAATGTAACTGATAATTTTCAATTTTCCGCCATTAACTCCGCAATAAACAAGACCTTGAAAGCCTTTCTTTGCGGTGAGTTATGGGTAAAATAAACAAGCCTCTTTGTGAATAGCAAAGAGGCTTGTTTAAAATATTCTATAGAAAAGATTATTTCGCAAAAAAATCTTTTACGGTTTCGTTAGGAACCATTTCTTCTTTGAATGTGTAAGCCCCTGTTTTAGGAGACTTTTCCATCTTAATTACTTTTGCATAGTTACGTCCGTCTTTTGTTGACGCATCACGATACCCTGCGACGGTTTTCTTTGCCATGACTTATCTGTTTTTATTTGATTTCTTTGTGGACGGTCATTCTTTTCAGGATTGGGTTGAATTTTTTCAATTCCAATCTTTCAGTAGTGTTCTTTCTGTTCTTCGTTGTGATATATCTTGAAGTTCCAGGCATACCACTTTCCTTGTGTTCGGTGCATTCCAAGATCACCTGAACTCTGTTTCCTTTGCTTTTCTTTGCCATTGTTGCGACTCCTTATAATTATGCGTTTAAATACCCTTTTTCAGCTGCTTTTTTGATGGCAGCATCCAAACCTAATTTATTAATAGTGCGCAAACCGGCGGCAGACACGTTCAAGCTCACCCAGCATCCTTCTTCTACCCAGTAGAATTTTTTCCTGAAAAGGTTCACATCGAATGTTCTCTTAGTCTTTTTGTTAGAGTGAGAAACATTGTTGCCAACCATTGCCTTTTTTCCTGTAATTTGACAAATTTTGGACATTGCTATTATATTATTTATTTATTTTCTTCAATGTATTCCTCGAATCGGAACGCAAAATTACTCTTTTTTCTCTAATACTCAAAATATTTCCCTCGCATTTTTTCTTTTAAATTGAAATATTCTATTTTAAGCTCTTTCCAATTGTCCAGCAATTGGCGGCAAAACCACATCCAAACTATCTATTTCTCAAAGTTAGGGGCGGATAATTGAACTAATGACCTAAATTTTTGTTATATTTGCAAGAAAATACAGGAAAACAATGGCTAACGACAATCCGGCATTGAACTACGATGAGGACGACGCAGTCCGCTTTATCCAAAAGCACCTGCCTCAAGAAATGAAAGGAAAATTCACCGACGACGAAATCAACTATGTTATTGACATCGTGTATGATTTTTATGACGAGAAAGGCTTTATGAATGAGGAGACGGACGAAGATTCCACGGTTGAGATAGACGAAGAGGAATTGATCCAATATGTCTTGAAGTCGATCAAAAAAGACAAGATTAAACCTTTTATAGAAGAGGAAGTCACATCCATCATACAGGGTGAACTCGACTATTCCGATTCACTGGATATTTTCGAGTAACTATTTTTATTTCTATTTACAGAAACTTTATATTTTAATTTATTTTTCAACTATTATGAAACATGTAAATTTTTTCTCGGCAATGCTCGTAAGCATTGCTATCCTATTTTCGAGTTGCGGCGCATCAAATACCCTTAAGGGGACAGGAATTGGTGCCGGAGCCGGTGGCGCTCTCGGCGCTGGTATTGGCGCAATATTGGGCGGCGGCAAAGGTGCAGCCTGGGGTGCCGGCATTGGTGCCGTATTAGGTGGTTCAGCCGGAGCGGTTATCGGCCACAAGATGGACAAGCAAAAAGCTGAGCTTGAAAAGATCAAAGGCGCCCAAGTAGAGTCTATCAACAACGGCGAAGCCATCAAGGTGACTTTCGAATCAGGAATTTTGTTTCCAACCAATTCAAGCACGTTGAGTTCAGCTTCGAAGACAGCATTGGATAATTTCGCCACATCGTTGGTGAACAATCCCGACACAGATGTGAAAATCTACGGCCACACCGACAATACAGGCTCGGACGCAATCAACAATCCTTTGTCTGAAAAAAGAGCCGCAGCTGTTTATGGCTACCTCACGCAAAGAGGCGTTGCTGGCACTCGCTTGGCCTCGCAAGGGATGGGTGCGACTCAACCAGTGGCAGACAACAGCACTGCGTCAGGAAGGACTCAAAACCGCCGCGTAGAAGTGTATATCTTGCCGAATGCAAAAATGGTTCAAGACGCCCAACAAGGAAAATAAAGATCCTCGACGATCGTATTTTAATAAAAGAAAGAGGAATAATCCGTGGGATTGTTCCTCTTTCTTTTAGCGGAAATACATAACTTAGCGCACTGTCTCGCGACTCTAAAAAAAACCTATCAAAGAAAACTGACCC
>MKRS01000047.1 GCA_001897035.1 Bacteroidales bacterium 45-6 | reverse complement strand
TTTCATGATTCCTTTGTAGATAATGGAGAACCAAACTGGCAGGATGATCCCCTTCAGGATGGAGGATATCGAGATTGCCCACCACACACCGATGACTCCCATTTTTTGTCCCAGGAAGTAGGCTAGTGGAATCCGCAAAGCGTTGAATGAAATGCTGATGATGGCTGGTGGAATTGTCTTTCCCACTCCATTGAACATGCCTTGGGTGGTGAGTTCGAACATTAGGAAGATTTGTGAAATGCCCACAATGGCCAGGTATTGCGTTCCTGCAAAAACGGCTGGCTGTTCGCTGACAAACAAGGAAAAAATGGAGTGTCCCTGAAAAACAAAGGCGAGGGTGACGAATAGTCCCATAATGCCCATCATCAGTACAGTGAATAGGTAAGCTTTGCGCGCCCTCTCTATCTTGTTGGCGGTGTAATTTTGTGCGACAAAGGCACCTAAGGCAGTGCCGAAGCCTTGTGAGGTGTTCCAGGTGATTCCTTCGATTTGGCCTCCTGTTGTTTGGGTCATCAATCCTATGTGTCCATTGTAGATGGATGCGATACGTGCCAAACTCATGTTGATGACGGCATAGAGGGCATTCATAATGGAAACGGGTGTTCCGAGGCGGAAGATCAAGAAAATGTAGTTGAGATGCGGCTTGATGAGCAGCGGAAATTTGAGTGCAACTTCTTTGAAGCGGAGCCTCCAGATGAAGGCGGCCAAGATGATGTATTGTGCGATCACAGTGCCCCATGCAGCCCCAAACATCCCTAAACTTGGAATGAAGGCGATGCCGAAAATCAAGATCGGATCGAGAATCATGTTGGCTATCAATCCCGTAGTATTCAGTTTGAACGGAATGTCGCTTTTGCCTGCTCCGTTGTATATGCCCGAAAGGTTGTTGGAAAGGAAGATGCAGGGAACACAAGCACTCATGATCCGGAGATAGGTGGAGGCATGTTCGGTGATGTCTTTCGAAAGTTCGAAAAAGGAGATGATCTGCCTGGAAAAGGTGAAGAGGAGGGCAGCCATCAGAATTCCTGCCCCGATGGCAATTGTGGATGTGTTTGAGGCGAAACGCAATGCTCGTTGGTATTTTTTTGCACCGATGCACTGGCCAATCGTGATTTCGGAAGCCACCTTTGTCAATAGGGCGATCGTGCTTACGAACCACATCAGCATGGCCACCGAACCTACGGCCGCTATGGCTTGGCTTCCGAGGTGTCCCACCCAAAATATGGAAAGCAGGTTGTAGGCCATTTGGGCGAAGCTGGTACCCATGATGGGCAGAGCCAGCTTGAGCAGTTGGCGCATAATTGGCCCTTCTGTCAAGTTTACAATTCCGGAGTTTGTCATTTGCAGGTTTACTTCAAGCGTGCCGCAAAGGTAGTTATATAATTGTGAATTGCGAATTACAAAATACGAATTGCAAAATGCGGATGTTGGGACACACCCGGATCACTTTTTGATGGCTTGGCGCTCTTGTTCACGTTGTTGCTGTTTTTCTTTTTGCAGCCGTTCTTTTTCTTTCAATTCCTTTTCCCGAGCTTTCAGCTTTTCTTTCCGGGCTTTTTCTTTTTCTTTCAGTTCTTCTTTGCGTTTCCGCTCTTTTTGCAAGAGTTCTGCTTCGTGTGCTTTTCGCGCATCTTCTTTTGCCTTGGCTGCTGCCAGTTTTTGATTTTCAATGGTTTTGAGTAGCTCTTTCTTCTCTTTTTCCGCTTTTTGTTGAGCCAACTTTCCGGCGCGATTTGCCGAGTCGATAGAATCGTTGTGCGCTTTTTCTAACTCCCGCTGAATTTTTGCCAATCGGGCTTTCTCGGCTTTCTGCTCGTTTTGGATTTTCTTTTGCTGTTGCTTTTCTTCTTTTGTGAGCTTCGGTTTATTACCTATGTTCTTGAGTAAGCCTTTCAGCCCTTCCACGGGGTTGTTGTAAGCATCTTTGACCGCATTGACGGTTTTATCCACCGTTTCAAATGCTTTTTCATTGTCCTTGTCTTTTTCTTGCTCCAATGAATTTTCCACAGGGGTAGAAGTCGATACCCGAATGTTGGAGATGTTGATGTCTTTCTTTGGAGCGGAATCAACTTTCGCTTCCCTTGCTGGCACATTCTCCATTTTTGGCGGAATAGATTCTTCCTGAACTGCCTTCGGCTGATTGGCGACCGCAGGTTTGGCCTCTGCCTTTTGCTTTTCCGTCTTTTGGCTCGTTTCCCACAGGGCTATCACCTGCGGAAGAGAATTTACATAATTCTGATTGAAAAAAGCAAGGTAGTCGTTTAATGTTTTTCCGGCCTGAAGAGTTGTGTAGTTCTCAACCGAAATAGGAACCGGAATGATGTTTTCCCCTAACTTGGCGAAAAGTGAATTTTTGATTGCATCGTCCACATATTGCTTGAGGTAGCGGAAATTGGAAAATCCCCTTACCTGCAAGATGCCTGTCGAAATCTGGTCGTCGAATATCAAATCGAAGGTGCTCAGCACATAGTGAGAGAAATTGTAGTCGGCCATGGTGTAGAGCAAGTCGTTCTTGTTGATTTGCTTCAGGGGATAGACTAGCAGTAATAGCTGTTCCGCATTGTCGTTTTGGTTGAATTTCAGCGCAGGATTGGCTTGCGCCAGCAAGGTGGAATCCTTGCCGAAGGAAGCGTTCCAGATCAACCCCTTGATGGGATTGCCGCCCACTAAAGATTTTCCGGAGAGCGACTCTTTCAGCATGTCTTTGGCAACAGGTGTCACGTCCGATTGGGGGTATTTTTCCAGAATTTCCTTCAAATTACTTCTGAATTCGCTTTCCTCTTTCGTTTGGGCATAGGTCAATGCGTTCAGGAATAAAAATTTGGGCATTAAATCCGATTGTGGGTATTTTGCCAGAATGTCTT
>MKRS01000046.1 GCA_001897035.1 Bacteroidales bacterium 45-6 | reverse complement strand
CCATATCGGGCACGGAAATTGTTTCTTTTTTTGTGCGGGAATTTCTCCTTTCGGAATATTCTTTTTTTTCTGCCATCAGTGAATTTGTTGAAAAAAAAATCGCCAATATGTGGCGACAAAATACGTTCAACGACTCTTTTCTATTTGTATGTTTTTAGGCTAACACGAACCTTTTCGTTTCTTCCTAACAAAGATACATTTCTAAATCGAGAAGGAATAATTTAGTTTTGAACAGCCCGTTAATAACATTGTCAAACGATTGATCCTAAATAAATTCAGGGTACATATTTTGACAATTCAAGCAGTTTGTGTTCGTCCATTTGCATAATTTCGGGAATTCTTACCTTGGGATTCTTAGCCACAAAACTTTCTACGATTTGCAACCCCATCCATGCGCCGATTTTTCCCGGAGATAGTGGCGAAATAAGGCTCGTGTAGGGCGCATCATCCATGTATTTGGAGATGATTAGATATTCTGTGTTGTAGAGAAATTTGCGTTCGATGGTTCCCCTCCACACAGCCCGTTCGTTGTTCTTGCACCATTTTAGTTGTTTCCCGTTGTATCCGATCAGGCTTTCGGGATCAGTGTCGGGTAACAATTGGGAAATCGCATACAGGCACTTGCCTTCGCGGATCATCGCCGACACCAAATCCTGCGTTTTGCTTTCTGGTAAAAGGTTGCTGATGATATATGCCTTGAGGTAATCACGCACGACGAATTCCGGCTTCATCTGGGCGCGCTGGTAATCGTAGAAGAAATCTTTGTAAATGGGGTAGTCGGAACCCAAATATTTGTCTATCGACAAGGAAATGACGCTATCGGTGACAATCACGTTCTGTTTGAAGCCTGACACGTGCATACTGAGCCGGGGCAACTGCTTGCCGGGATAGATGCTCCAAAGATGTTCGTTGGCAAGCGACAGTTCATTCTCTATCTTTTCCACGTTGTCAAACTTTTTGACCGCGTCGTCGTATATTTTCAAAAGAGTGGTATCCGAAAAATATTTGTCCAAACTCTGAAAAAAGCCCGGCTTGGTAGTCTCCGGATTGTTGACAATGACCTTGCCGAATGCTGAAAGCAAAACGGGGTATTTCAAGGTTAATTGTTGCTTGTCCGACACACTTTTTTCATCAAGATATTCCCGAAAATCTTTGTCGAATCGTTCTATCGCAATTTCCTTATGCTGGATGCCGCTAATGAGCCGTTTGGAGTCATTCGCACATCCGGCAAAGATGATAAATAGGGTTATGAGCAAATAGTTTACTCGTTTCATTGAAATTATTATATAACCTAATAAACGTTAAGCTAACAAAGATATTGTATATTATTGAAATTTCACCTATGTTGTGCCAGTTTTGTTTTCAAATGTCTCATTTTAGAAAAAAAACGATTGAGTCTATTCATTAATATTTATTTTTGTCACCGAAATAGCAAGAAGTTTAACGTCCGCTCCTAATCTCCAGCATGTATGCCGCAATCAAATGATGTGAAAATAAGAAAGACCGTTTTTCAAGATTTAGAGGCTGTCAACGCCATTCTCAACGATGCCATTGCAAATACAAACGCATACCTGAGCAGCAGGCAAAAGTCGATGAAGGATACCGAGGATTGGTTTCGGCAGCATGACACCTCGATTGGATATTTTGCATTCAGTGCCGAGATGGGGCATCTTGTAGCTGGTTGGGCGTGCGTGTCTCCATTCCGCAGCATTGATGGTTTTGCCCCCACGGCCGAAGTGTCGGTGTATGTGGATGTGCTTCATCGGGGAAAAGGCATAGCCGGAAAACTGTTGGAAGCCTTGGAAAATGAGGCCCGGAGACGAAGTTTCCACAATTTAATCAGCTTCATCACCATTGACAACGAAACAAGCTTGCATCTTCATCGAAAACATGGTTTTGAAGTTCAAGGCACTTTGAAGCAGGTTGCGCTCAAAAGCGGACAGTATCTGGACGTGGTGGTGATGGCGAAGTTACTTGGGTGATGATGCCTTTGAAGGTCTCCGAACACTCTTATTCTCTGTTTTATTCGTTCAGCTATATGGAATTTGCTAATTTTGCCGCTGTTTTATCAATAAAGAAATCATGGTAACAATATTAGGTATTGAATCTTCGTGCGACGATACGGCTTCGGCCGTGATTCGCGATGGAGTTTTGCTTTCGAATGTGATTGCAAGTCAGAAAGTGCATGAAAGCTATGGCGGCGTTGTGCCGGAACTGGCTTCGCGTGCGCACCAACAAAATATCATCCCGGTAGTGAATGAAGCGCTAAAAAAGGCGGGCGTGGACAAATCGGAAATCACCGCCATTGCTTTCACCAGGGGGCCGGGGCTGATGGGGTCCTTGCTTGTCGGCACTTCTTTTGCCAAAGGCCTTTCTTCGGCTTTGGACGTCCCAATGGTGGAGGTGAATCACCTTCAGGCACACGTGTTAGCGCACTTCATTCGCGACGACAAGGAATACGATCCTCCTAAATTTCCGTTCCTGTGCCTGCTCGTTTCGGGCGGAAATTCCCAGATCGTGCATGTGAAGGCATATAACCAGATGGAAGTGATTGGTCAGACCATCGACGATGCTGCCGGCGAAGCCTTCGACAAATGCGCAAAAGTGATGGGGCTCGGCTATCCGGGAGGCCCAGTTGTGGACAGGTTGGCCAAAGAGGGAAATCCCGAAGCGTTCAAATTGAGTAAGCCTCATATTCCGGGCTATAATTATAGCTTCAGCGGGTTGAAAACCTCGTTCCTCTATTTGTTGCGCGATGAATTGAAAAAAGATTCCGGTTTTGTTGAAAACAACAAGGCCGACTTGTGTGCGTCGCTCCAAAAAACGGTGATCGATATCCTTATGGACAAGCTCCGTAAGGCCGCAAAAGA
>MKRS01000045.1 GCA_001897035.1 Bacteroidales bacterium 45-6 | reverse complement strand
AACATTACTTCGTCCAGCAATTGCATCCAGACGAATATTACAATGCAGCACAGTTCGAAAAAGAAGCATTGGCTTTGCTCGAAAACCTGCACCACCAGCACCCGGTTGTTGTCCTGACAGGAGGTTCGATGATGTACATCGATGCCGTATGCAAAGGAATTGACGACCTGCCCAACGTGGACGAAACACTCCGCCGCGAGTTGAAGGAAATAGTGCAAAAGGAGGGATTGGAACCGATTCGGCAGCAACTGAAATTGCTCGATCCCGCATTCTATAACCAGGTGGATTTGAAAAACACCCAGCGGGTGATCCACGCCTTGGAGATATGCCTGATGACAGGTGTTCCCTACTCCACCCTGCGCACCAATGAACCGCGGAAACGCCCTTTCCAGATCGTGAAAATAGGCTTATGCCGAGAAAGGGAAGAGCTTTATGCAAGGATTAACCTGCGGGTGGATCAAATGATGGAAGACGGATTGGAACAAGAATGCCGCAAGCTGTCGCCATACCGGAGCAGCAACGCACTGAATACAGTTGGCTATAAAGAAATGTACAAGTATCTTGACGGAGAATGGACGCGTGAATTTGCCATTGAAAAAATAAAACAAAACACCCGCATTTATTCCCGCAAGCAAATGACATGGTTCAAGAGGGATAGCGATATACATTGGATAAACCTGTCAGAAAAGCCGCAGGAAGAAGCCTTGGAGGAAATTATCGGCCTTGTGGCTACTTGCTAAACAGCCTTCCTTGAAGAAATTATTTTCGGATTATTTTAATTGATTACAGAGATATACAACCAGAATATGAAAAAAGAAGAACAACCGCTGAATGAGCTGAAAGTAACTCAACCAACAGAATTACTCGCTTTTTTATTAGACAAAAAAGTGAAGAAAAGCCGGAATGCGGTGAAGTCTTTGCTTGCACACAAACAAATTGTAGTGAACGACCAAGTGGTTTCGCAATACAACTTCCAGCTAAAACCGGGAGACGCAGTGGTGGTGCGGCGCACCGACCATGCCCACGACAAGAAGGTGCTGAAAGGGGTAAAAATCGTTTTCGAAGACGATTACCTTGTAGTGATCGACAAGGAGGCTGGCCTGCTCTCGATAGCTACCGAAACAGAAAAACGCGATACGGCCTACAGCATTGTCAGCAGCTACATCAAACGGGAAAACCACGAGGCGCGTATCTTTGTGCTGCACCGGTTAGACCGCGAAACCTCGGGACTGATGATGTTCGCCAAAAGCGAAAAAATACAGGAAATCATGCAGAAGAGATGGGACGAACTCATAACCGAACGCACCTACCAAGCCGTCATTGAAGGCGAAATTGATCCGAAAGATGGCACCATTACATCCTGGCTGACTGAAAACAAAAATTTCAAGATGTTTTCCTCGCTCAAAGACAATGGAGGACAAAAGTCCATCACGCACTACAAGACATTGACTACAAACAAAAGGTATTCCCTTCTGAGCCTGAAATTAGACACTGGAAGGAAGAATCAAATTCGTGTCCAGCTCGAATCTGTGGGACACCCCATTGTGGGAGACAAGAAATATGGGTCGCAACAAAATCCCCTCCGGCGGATGGCGCTTCACGCCTACGAACTCTCTTTCATCCACCCCATCACCTCCCTCCGGCTCGAATTCAAGAGCCTGATCCCGTCAAAGATGAAAGTACTGGTGGATAAATCTTCAAAAAGAGAAGCCAAGCCGGAATAAGCTGGGCTTTTCTAACGCAAGATGAGTATCGTTTGCTTTCTTTTTAGAAAGCCTCATTCCCGACGTTTTTGATTTATTTCGGAACAGCTACCAAAACAATAATTGCAAGAAGATGAACAGTTCAATCGGTAATTTTGTAAATTTGTAGCTTATTTTTATTCCCGTCCCGGGGGTATTCACTCAATGCAATATGGCGCAAGATATTATCGATAAAAGAAAAAAAACTCTCGTTCGTACTTCCTGGATCAGCACTATTGGCAACACCGTTCTTTCAATCACAAAAATTACTGCGGGCCTTCTTTCGGGTAGCCTCGCAGTGTTGAGCGATGGTATCGATTCTGCCACAGATGTCTTGATCTCGATCGTGATGGTGATAACTGCGCGGATCGTGAGCCGACCTCCCGACAAGGAACATGCTTACGGATACGAAAAGGCCGAAGGCATTGCTACGAAAGTTCTTTCGTTCGTGGTCATTTATGCCGGAATCGAATTGCTGGTCACATCCACCAAGGCCATTATCGCTTCCGAACAACGGCAACTGCCTGGCTCATTCGCCATCTACATCACCCTGCTTTCGATTGCAGGAAAGCTTGGCTTGGCTTTCTATCAGTTTAGGCAAGGGAAAAAAATTAACAGCCCAATGCTCATCGCCAATGCCAAAAACATGCGGAGCGACGTGCTTATTTCGGTGAGTGTCTTGGTCGGATTATTTTTCACCTCAGTGCTCAATATGCCTATCCTGGATGCTGTGACGGGCGTAGTGGTCAGCCTGTTCATTCTACGGACAGGTATCAGCATTTTCATCGACTCGAATGTGGAACTGATGGATGCAGTGAAAGACACCACAGTTTACGACCAGATTTTCAAAGCCATCGACATGGTTCCGGAAGCGATCAATCCGCATCGTGTGCGGGTGCGTCCGCTGGGAGGAATGTATGTCATCAGCTTGGATGTGGAGGTGAACGGCCATCTTTCCATCGTTGCAGGCCACGATATTGCTGAAAAAGTGGAAACTAAAATAAAGGAAATGGTGGACAACGTATATGATATTCGTATCCACGTTGAGCCTGAAGGAGTGGTGCATCCTCCCGAAAAATTTGGAGTGGATAAGGAAATACAGGAACAATTATAGGTAATTGCAGAAATAACTTGT
>MKRS01000044.1 GCA_001897035.1 Bacteroidales bacterium 45-6 | reverse complement strand
CCGCCGGGATGTTTTCTTTTTGAAGCCAGTAGCGGACGGCATTTCCGCTGAGGTTCATTTAGGTGGATGGCTTCAGCAGGATAAGCGTGCGTCCTTTGACCTTCATTTCAGCCACCTCGCCATACCGTTTGTCCTCAAAAACAAGATTGGACGCTTTTGCTAAAGCGTCCAATACCCGGAATCCTATGTTGTGTCTCGTATATCGGTATTCGTCGCCGATGTTTCCGAGGCCTACAATCAAGTACTTCATTTGATTTGTTTAAAATTCAAGACTTAAACCGTCTGCTTCGGATTATTTCGCTTTGGCAGCGGCACCCCTTGCGGCACGAGTCAATTGAACGCGGCATACAACAGCATTCTTGGCATTCAACAGTTCCAAGCCTTCGAAATGCAATTCTCCCACCTGGATGGATTTTCCAAGGCCAAGTGCAGATACATCAACATGCAATTTTTCAGGAACGGCATCGTACAATGCTTTCACCTTCAGCTTGCGGATGTCCAACGACAATTTACCCCCGGCTTTCACACCTTCTGCCAATCCGTCAAGCACCACAGGCACTTCCATTACGATTGGTTTTGCTTCAAATACCTGAAGGAAGTCGATGTGAAGAAGATCGTCCGAAACCGGGTGGAACTGAAGGTCTTTCAAAATTGCCTTGTAGGCAACGCCTTCCACGTTCAAATCCACCAAAAAGATTTCAGGAGTGTAAACCAACTTGCGCACGTCAGCAGCTTTCACGCTGATGTGAAGAGCTTTCTTCTCGTCATTACCATAAATTATGGCAGGAACGATGCTTTCTTTGCGGATTGCTTTGGTTGCTTTTTTGCCAAGGTCATTTCTCAATGCACCACTTAGACTAAATACTTTCATTTTCTTTTAATTAAAATGTGTTACTCAAAATTAAGGGAATATGCTTCCTTATTTCCCATCACACGGAACATAAAAAGCGGCGCAAAGATAGGAATTCTTTTTCAAACAATAATTATCCCCAGGCGGATATTTTGCCTGGATTGGGTTTTCCGAAAATACCATAGCCTCAGCCGGGAACTTACGGAAGCCTTATTGCACTTCCAGCAAATCGAATGCCAGGTCATTCAGGTTTTCGGAAGAAAGGGTGAGAGGCGGTAATACCCTGCATTGATAAACGATCCGGTGGAAGTACTGACGGTTCTCCATTTTTCAGGAGCTTCGGGGAAGGTGATCGTGCTGCTTTTGATGCTTGTCCCCGCTTTGTCCACCAATTGCCAGAGCAAAGTAACGGGTTTTCCCGATGTGTTCATGTATTTGAACCGGAAAGCATAGATCTGTGCCAGATGTGTCGCCACGCTCCACTCGATGCTTGCAATACCATTTCAGTGTGAAAATTCCGACACGAAATGCGGCCATCTTAAGCGATGAGTTTCTCTATGAAAAATCCTCGTTTCCCGAATGTCACGCCTCGACGATTGCCGAAACGCCCAAAGGGGATTTGGTTGCGGCTTATTTTGGAGGCACGAAAGAGCCGAATCCCGATTGCGAGATATGTGTGAGTCGAAAGTTGAAAGGTGGCAAGTCATGGCTTTCGCCTGTGAAAGTGGCGGATGGCGTGATTCAAGCGAAAGAGCGGAAAGCTTGTTGGAATCCGGTCTTGTTTCAGGTGTCAAAGGGTGAGTTGATCTTGTTTTATAAAGTAGGAAAAGACGTTGCCGACTGGAAAGGCTACCTGATCCGCAGCAAAGACGAAGGAGAGAATTGGTCGAAGCCCGAAGGATTTCTCGGCCCTGTCAAAAACAAGCCCGAATACATCAACGGACGGATAATCTGTCCCGCAAGCACCGAAAGTGGAGGCTGGAAGATTCACTTTGATGTTTCTGACGACAACGGTAAAACCTGGGAAAAGATAGGTCCGCTCGAAGCCGAAAAGGCAGTGCTGACCGTGCTACAAGGAAAATCTGCGGATAACAACAAGGACGATCTGGAGGCTGGCGAAGCGGTAAAAAACGACAAGGAACAAACTGTTTTCGCTATCCAGCCGAGCATTCTCCAGCACAAGGACGGGCGACTTCAAATTTTGGCATGCTCACGAAATGGCTATTTGGCGACAAGCTGGAGTGCCGACAAGGGCGACACTTGGAGCAAGGTAACATTGACCGACATTCCGAACAATAACTCGGGACTGGATGCTGTGCCCCTTCAGAATGGATGTTTCATTTTGTTTTACAGTGATTTACGAACACTGCCCCGGACACCTAAAGGCCCATGAACACCGCTCAATGTGGCCTTGTCCGACGATGGCATTCATTGGAAAAACGTGTTGACACGCGAAGATAGCCCCATCAGCCAATATTCCTATCCTTCCGTGATTCAGGGCTAAGAAGGGAAAATACACCTCATTTACCCCTGGCGGCGACAAAGGATAAAATACGCGGAAATATCACCAGAGATTGCATCCGGTAGGGCAACTGAGGGGTTCGGTCAGCATTGATGGGACATTAAATTCAAATTTGAAGATTCCTCAGCCTCAACGCATTGCTAATCACCGACACCGAGCTGAAGCTCATGGCCAGTGCTGCCACCATCGGTGACAACAATATGCCGAAAATCGGATAAAGAACTCCGGCTGCAATCGAAACCCCAAACATGTTGTAGATCAAGGCAAAAAACAGGTTTTGACGGATGTTTTTCATTACCGCCTCACTCAAACTGCGTGCCTTGACAATCCCAAGCAAATCTCCTTTCACCAACGTAATTTCAGCACTTTCGATGGCCACATCGGCCCCGGTGCCCATCGCAATGCCCACATCGCTTTTGGCTAAGGCCGGGGCATCGTTGATTCCGTCTCCAGCCATGGCCACGATACGACCTTCTTGTTGAAGCGTTTCCACTTCCCGCATCTTGTC
>MKRS01000043.1 GCA_001897035.1 Bacteroidales bacterium 45-6 | reverse complement strand
GGAACGGGCGATATTATAACGAGTACTCCCGGGCATTTAAGGATATCCTGAGCGATAATCCTTATAAAAATGACAGTTGGTTTGATTTTTATAACTTTAAGACAAAATACAAAAGTTCGGCTGAGGTTCCGTTGAGTGAAATAAACTCATCCCAGACTCAGAATTTCTTTAGAAGCCGAAAAAATTCCTATCGCCGTTATCGCGATTTGAGTATTATTGGAATGGTCGGGCTTTATGCCGTATGTGCGATCGATGCTTATATTGACGCTCAGCTCTTTGATTTTGATATATCTGACAATCTATCAATGCATGTAGAACCTGCTGTGATTTCATCACAACCGGCTCGTGTTGCAGACACTGCTCTCGGAGTAAACTGCAGCATTACGTTTTAAAATTTAGAGTTCGAAGAACTCCTTAACTGAGATTTTTTATGAAGATGCAACGAAAATTTTTTGCACCAATCTTTTTCGCCTTTTTCCTGGTGAATACGTTACCAGCGCAACAACTACGTCTCCACAAAAACCACCCGCTATCTGCGAGGGACACGATAACCGATAATTCAATCGTTATTCCCGAAGACATGGAGCGGAATTATGATCAGTTGCTGTTCGACTGGAACAAGCAGTTTGTCCCTTCCCGCAATTGTTTCAAAAGCAGTGACGATAACATTGTATATCCTGATTCGGTCTATATCAACCGCCTGTATGCACTTCCGACATTGATGGAAATGGCATACAACCAGGTTACACGCGCTTATATCGACATGTACACCAGCCGGAAAAGAACCCAGGTGGAATATATGTTGGCGAGAGGCAAATATTTCTTCCCTATTTTTGAACAAGCATTGGACAAATACAACGTCCCGTTGGAGCTGAAATATCTTCCCGTGATCGAGTCTGCATTAAGCCCGACAGCCCTTTCCCGCGCCGGTGCATCCGGGTTATGGCAGTTTATGGCCCCCACGGGAAAGAGGTACGACCTGGAGGTGAACAGCCTGGTAGATGAACGAAGGGACCCTATCAAAGCAAGCGAAGCGGCCGCACGCTACCTCAAGGACATGTACCGTATCTACGGTGATTGGAACCTGGTGATTGCCGCATACAATTGTGGCCCTGGAAATGTGAACAAAGCGATTCGCCGAAGCGGCGGAAAAAGAGACTATTGGGAAATCTACCCTTACTTACCCAGAGAAACCAGGGGCTATGTCCCTGCATTCATCGCTGCTAACTACGTGATGAACTATTACAAATACCATAACCTATGCCCTCTTGAATATTCAGAAAGAGAAACTACGGATACGATTCATGTCAACAAAAGCCTCCATTTCGAGCAAATATCAGAGGTGCTGAATATTCCCATCGAGAAAATCAGGGAGATGAACCCTCAATTTAAGAATGATGTTGTCCCCGGCGAATTCCGAAATTATGCAGTTTGCTTGCCGGCAACCAGGGTTTGTGATTTTATTAGCAATCAGGACTCGATCTATGCCTATCGGGCAGATGGGTTTCTGGTGCACCGTAAAATAGTGAACTATGCAACGGCTGCCGAAAGCGATTTTGTGACAAAAACGGTGTATCATTCCGTGAAACGGGGCGAAAGCCTGGCGGAAGTGGCCCGCCGATATGGCGTTTCTTCTTCGGAACTGAAAAAATGGAACAGGCTCCGATCCAACAAGGTGAAGCCCGGGCGTAGGCTGGCTATCCGTATGCGGGAAAGGGTGCGGAACTCGGAACCTCCGAAAGAAAATCAGTATCAGCAAAACAACGAGATGCAGCAGTCATCGAGCCAAGGAACAAGCACCTTTGCCCAATTGCAGGCTCGGGGAAAATCGCAGACACAGGCAAATGGCAATGATACTGCTTCTTCGGCAAGTGACAATGCAAATGAGAGCGTAGTTGCGCAAGAAGATAAAGATCAGCCGCAAGCCGCCAACGTAGCCACCAATGCTCAAAGCTATGACGATTTGCAGCCTCAAGGCAATCGTCCCACTGCTCTGAAAAATAAACTAAAAGAGGAGACCGAGAAAAAGAGTAAGGACGGCGATGCCCGTTCCCGCAAGGTTATTTGCCACAAAGTGGTTTCGGGGGAAACATTGGCTAAACTTGCGGACGAATACAATGTTTCGGCCAGCGATATTTCCAAATGGAACAATTTGAGACGGTCCAAGGTAAAGATTGGGCAAGAATTGGTTATATATTCGTCTTCCGCCTCCCAAAATTTTCGCTTGGCATCGAACAAAAACAATGAAAAAACGACCGCTCAAGTTCGCCACAAAGTGAAAGCCGGAGAGAATCTAACCAAAATAGCGGAACTCTATGGCGTTTCGCAGGAAGATATTTCCAAGTGGAACAACCTGAATTCTTCTGTAGTGAAAGTAGGGCAACTGTTGGTTATCAATCCATCTTCTGCAAACCATGACAGGCAGCTTGCAGCAAAAGACGACAAGGCTGCCGAAAGATCGACAACTCCCGTATATCACAAGGTGAAAAAAGGGGAAAATCTCGGGAAGATTGCCGAGTCCTACAAAGTGTCACAGGAAGATATCAAGGAATGGAACAAGATGACTTCTTCCGTGGTGAAAGTGGGGGACAATCTTGTTGTAGGTCAAATAAGCGAATCTTCAGACAAGCAACTTGCATCCAACGACGAACCCAATGTCCTGAACCGGACAAATCTCAAGAATTCGCATCGTGCCAAACCTAAATATTACTTTGTTAAAAGAGGAGATACATTGCTGTCGATTGCTGAAAGATATGCGAATGCCTCTGTTCACGACATCAAGCTAGCAAACAATTTGAAGAGTGACAAGCTGAGTGTCGGTCAGAAATTAAAAATTCCGGTCGAACCTTTGTTCTAAAGGCAAGTGTCCGATTTATATGCTGTTAGGTGCGGAGGCATTAGCTGATT
>MKRS01000042.1 GCA_001897035.1 Bacteroidales bacterium 45-6 | reverse complement strand
GTGGCCGTCTTTGAGCGATTCTTCCGTCACCGGGATGTATTTGCTCTTGTCTTCGGTGGTGCCCGAGGACATGGCAAACCATCTTACGGGCTTGTTCCAAAGTATGTTTTGCTTTTTTTCGACAATGATTTTGTCTAAATAGGGGCGGAGTGTTTCATAATTGCCCACAGAGACCTTCCGACGAAAATCGTCCTTGTTTTTTATTTGGGCAAATTGATGTTGGCTGCCGAAATAGGATTGGCTTCCATTTTCCAGCAAATATTTCAGAACAACTTCCTGTGTTTGAATCGGGTTTTGTGAGAATTGTTCAACTTTTCGGTACTGAAAAGTCAGGTATTTGTTTATTAGTTTTTCGATCATCCAATCCGACTGATTTTTCTCAAGCGTTCCTCGTCGATGATTTTGATTTTTCGCCCATCCATGGTGATGATGTGTTCGTTCACGAATGTGGATAAGGTCCTGATGGCATTGGACGTTGTCATGTTCGATAAATTGGCGATGTCTTCTCTCGAAAGGTAGATGCTGATGGTGGCTCCGTCTTCTTCCAGCCCATAGTTTTCCAGAAGGAAAATCAAGGATTCAGCCAGCCGCCCGCGGATATGCTTTTGGGTAAGGTTGACCACTCTTTCGTCGGAGATTCCGAGATCGACGGACAGTTGTCTGACAAAAAACATGGCCAGGCGTGTGTTCTGCTCGCTGATGTTCTCGATAATGTCCATCGGGATCATGCAGACGGTGGATGCCTCAAATGCGGAAGCGGCAGTCACGTATTTTTCCTTCGCGAAATAAGCCCTGTATCCGAAATATTGGGACGGCTTCACCATGCGGATGATCTGGCTTCGTCCGCCGACTCCTCCTTTGTAGATCTTGACCTTGCCTTTCAACAAGCACATCATGTCACGAGGCTCTTCGTCCTCGTAGTAAATGATCTCATTTTTACGGAATTCCAAGACTCGGAGATTGGTTGTCACCAATTGCCTTTCTTTTTCATCGAATATATTCCACAGTTCGGGAATACTTTCAGCAATATCGAATTCTTTGCTTTTGTTTTTGACCATAGTGGACTATAGCACTGATTAAACAATGTATATCAATCGACAAAAATAGATATTAATTTTTTATTAAAGCGATATTTTTTGTGAAAATATGCTTTGCAGCTATGTTTTGAAATCATGTTGTATATTATTCGCCACCACACGCAATGCAAGAAAACCTTCCGGCCTAATTTCCTGCAAAGGTGAGGGCTTCGCCCCGTATGTCGTTGACAATGCCGTTCTCGAATGAAACCTTCCCGTTGAGGATGGTTTTTTCGATGGAAGTAGAGAATGTAGTGCCTTCAAATGGTGACCAACTGCATTTGTATAGAATGTTTTCGGGCGACACCGTGTAAGGCTTGTTCGGGTTCACTAACACAAGGTCTGCAAAATATCCTTCCCGGATGAATCCCCGTTTCTGCACGCCAAATAGCTGTGCGGGGGCGTGGCACATCTTTTCGACTACTTTCTCAACAGTGATCTTCCCGTGCTTTGCCATTTCAAGCATTACCTGCAGGGAATGCTGCACGAGCGGGCCTCCCGAAGCAGCCTGAAAGATGTTCCCTTGCTTTTCACTCATCAGGTGTGGGGCATGGTCGGTGGCAATCACATCCAATTTTCCCGATAACAATCCACCCAGAAGGGCATCGCGGTCTTGGATGGTTTTGATTGCAGGATTCCATTTGATGCGGTTGCCATAATGTGGATAATCTTTGTCGGAGAACCAGAGGTGGTGCACGCATACTTCTCCAGTTATTTTCTTGTCAGCGAGCGGTTTGCTATCGAATAGGCCAATTTCTTTTTCGGTGGAAAGGTGCAGGATGTGCAGCCTCGACCCGTATTTATCCGCCAGTTCGGCTGCTTGTGCCGATGAGCGGTAGCAAGCTTCGGCGCTGCGGATCAAGGGATGGTATTCCACGGGAATATCATCACCCAACAGTTGCTTGTAGTGGGTTAGATTCTCCCGGATCACCTCTTCTTTTTCGCAGTGGGAAGCAATCAGCATCCCTGTTTCCGCAAAAATGGCGGAGAGGCTTTTCTGGTCATCCACGAGCATGTTTCCTGTGGAGGAACCCATGAAGACCTTTATCCCGCACACATTTTTAGAATTTACTTTCTTCAGTTCGCCCAAGTTGTCGTTCGTAGCGCCGAGGTAGAAAGAGTAGTTGGCGAACGATTTTTGAGCGGCCAATTCGAATTTTTGTTCGAGTGCCTCTATCGTTGTTGTTTGCGGTTTCGTGTTCGGCATTTCCATGAAAGACGTTACCCCGCCAGCAATGGCAGCACGGCTTTCGCTGGCAATGTCGCCTTTGTGCGTGAGACCCGGCTCGCGAAAATGTACTTGGTCGTCGATGACGCCAGGAAGAAGCCAAAGTCCCTCGGCATCTATGATTTTTGCTTGGTTGAGTAGCTGTTCAGGAACTTTTTCCCTGAAAACGGATTGGATCTTGCCGGTTTCAACAAGCACTGAACCCGAAAATGTTTCCCCTTCGTTTATGATAGTTGCATGATGGATGAGTAGCATGGTCTGAATTTTTGATAACAAATTTAGTGCATTTTGCCCAAATAATAAAAGAGAATAGGAAGATATGTTTTGTTAGGACAATGCGTGGGTGTATCTTGGTAACAAAAAAACAGGACTCCTCGTGGAAGAATCCTGTTTCACTTTTTCCGAAAAAAAATCGAAAAATTACTTTTTGGAAGCTTCGATAGACAATTTACGAAACTCTTTCAATTGTTTTTCGATAGTTAATGATGCTTTTCTGGCACGAGTGCCTGCTGCTTTCACACCATTTTCAGCTTGTAAGTTAGCGTCTTTTGTAAAGTCAGCAATTAATTGGTTCAACTCACTTAATAACTCTTTCATAGTCGTCAT
>MKRS01000041.1 GCA_001897035.1 Bacteroidales bacterium 45-6 | reverse complement strand
AAGCCCCGCTGACGGCAACCTTCAAGGACGGGAAAAGCGGATTTCTTAACAAAGACCTTGGATTCGGTGAGCAATTGCCAAACACCAGCACCCTCACCAACTTCACGCTGGAAGGGGATGCCAATTATTTCACTTACGGATTGGGATACCGTTTCTCGAAAAGCTTCTACACCGATGTGGCATTTGTCATGAAATCGCAGAAAGCTGACCTGTATCCGTTCCCCAACTTGTTTTTTGCCGATGGAAGCGACCTGGGTGTAATTCCTGCGGAATTGAAGACCAACACGTTCTCCGGATTATTGACTTTTGGGTTCAGGTTCTAAGAGAGAACAAAATAATACAAAACACAGCCGTCCCGACAAATTGTTCGAGACGGCTTTTTTTATTCTCCAAAAGCAAATCCCGGCTTTTTTTGTACCTTTGTTAGCTTATTTTTTTAACTCTGAATTTAAAATTCTATCGCAATGTCAACATATACGGAAGACTCACGGAAAGTCACAACACATCGTCTCATCGAGATGAAAAAACGGGGAGAAAAAATCTCCATGCTCACAGCCTACGACTATTCGATGGCAAGCATCATCGACCAAGCTGGGATGGACATTATCCTGGTGGGAGATTCGGCATCGAATGTGATGGTGGGAAATGTCACCACCCTGCCCATGACACTCAGCCAAATGATCTATCACGGAAAATCGGTGATGAACGCCGTCAAACGCTCGCTCGTGGTTGTCGATATGCCGTTTGGCACAGTTTCGGGAAATCCGCTGCAATCGCTCGAAGCAGCTATCCGGGTGATGAAGGAGACGGGAGCGGACGCCCTCAAGATTGAAGGAGGAGAGGAGATTGTGGCCGACATAAAGAAAATCATCGATGCTGGGATTCCCGTCATGGGACACCTGGGACTGATGCCGCAATCGATCAACAAATACGGCACTTATAATGTGCGGGCAAAGGACGAGGCCGAAGCCGAAAAACTGATCAGCGACGCCAAACTGCTTGAGGAGACAGGCTGCTTTGGAATTGTTTTGGAAAAAATTCCAGCAAGCTTGGCCGGAAAGGTGGCCTCCGAATTACAGATTCCCATCATTGGGATTGGGGCAGGCGGGCAAGTGGATGGACAAGTGCTTGTGATGCACGACATGCTGGGCATCAACAAGAATTTCTCGCCGAAATTCCTCCGCCGGTATGCCGACCTGCACTCAGTCATCACCGAGGCCGTGCAAGGCTATATCAAGGATGTGAAAACCCAAGATTTCCCCAACGAGAACGAAAGTTACTGATAAATAGCTGTTGGCTTTTAACTATTAGCCGTTAGCTTTTTATTTGCTAACAGCTAATGGCTAATGGCTGATGGCTAAAAGCTATAAACAATGAAAGTCTGCATTGCCGAGAAACCAAGCGTGGCCCGCGAAATAGCCAACATCTTGAAAGCTACCATCCGGAAGGATGGATACTTGGAAGGAAACGGCTACCAGGTGACTTGGACTTTCGGCCACCTTTGCACCTTGAAGGAACCGCACGAATACTACGCCCAATGGAAAAGTTGGCGGCTGGAAATGCTGCCGATGATACCACCGAAGTTCGGGATAAAAGTGATCGACAACGATGGGATCAGGAAGCAATTTTCCGTCATTGAATCCCTACTGGCAAATGCCGATGAAGTTATCAATTGCGGTGATGCCGGGCAGGAAGGGGAATTGATCCAACGCTGGGTGATGCAAAAGGCAGGATGCAAATGTCCCGTGAAACGACTCTGGATTTCGTCCCTGACAGAAGATGCCATCCGCGAAGGATTTGAAAAGCTCAAAGATCAAGACGATTTCCGCAGCTTGTACGAAGCCGGAATGGCCCGCGCCATCGGCGACTGGCTACTCGGGATGAATGCCACGCGTCTCTACACCATTAAATACGGACAAAACAGGTCGGTGCTGTCCATTGGCAGGGTACAAACCCCTACCCTTGCGCTAATCGTGAACCGTCAACTGGAGATCGAAAATTTCACACCGGAAGCTTACTGGGAACTAAAAACAGTGTATCGGAACACGGTATTCTCGGCCACAAAAGGCAGGTTCTCGTCGGTGGAAGAAGGCACTCAGTTTCTCGAAACGATCCTCAACTCATTGTTCGAGGTGACGGATGTCGCCACCAAGAAAGGAGACGAACTGCCTCCGCGCTTGTTCGACCTCACCTCCCTGCAAGTGGAATGCAACAAGAAATTTTCCCTTTCGGCAGAAGACACCCTGAAAACCATTCAGTCGCTTTACGAAAAAAAGCTGACTACCTATCCCCGTGTGGACACCACTTTCCTGAGCGACGACATCTACCCGAAAGTGCCCAATATATTGAAGGGCTTGGCGGGTTATGAAGCGTTGACAGAACCCATCTTGTCAGGAAAGAAAATCTTGAAATCGAAGAAAGTGTTCGACAACAGCAAGGTGACCGACCACCACGCCATTATCCCGACAGGAGTGCGTGCCAACAACATCACAGAGGCCGAACGCAAAGTGTATGATTTGGTGACCCGTCGGTTTATCGCCGCCTTTTATCCAAATTGCAAGGTTTCCACTACTACGATTCTTGGGGAAGCCGCCCAAGTGGAATTCAAAGCTACCGGCAAACAGATACTCGAACCGGGCTGGCGTGTAGTGTTTGACGCTAAAGCCAATCAAAACGAAGAAGAAGAGGCCGACAAGGACGAGGAAGCCATCCTGCCGGAATTCACCATCGGCGAATCAGGACCTCATGAGCCTGCATTGTCTGAAAAATGGACCCAGCCGCCCAAGTATTATACCGAAGCCACTTTGCTGCGGGCAATGGAAACTGCCGGGAAATTGGTGGACGACGAAGAGCTGCTGGAACTCGTCGAAATGGAAGTGCGCGAGCTGCTGTCCAAGTACAGCTTCCCTGGCGA
>MKRS01000040.1 GCA_001897035.1 Bacteroidales bacterium 45-6 | reverse complement strand
AACCGATGGATGGATGAACACATTCGTATTTTTTCTGGGCATACGGTGGTGGTGGAAACCGGCAATCAGGTGGATGATAACCGCAATGATTTAACTTGGTGGACTAATAAGCACAATAGCTATGCTACGCGGGAGATGGTGGACATGCTGTGCATAGAATATGGATTGACAGGAGAGAAAGAAGTCATCCCCAAGTTTTGGGGAACCGAAGAGCAGCGCAAGCGTTGGTTAAAAATAAAATATGTAAAAACTCCCTTGTTTGTACGTCCGTTTATAAACTTTTTCATCCGATATCTATTGAAGGGTGGATTTTTGGATGGCAAAGAAGGTTTTGTCTGGCACTTTCTTCAAGGTTTTTGGTATCGTTTTTTGGTGGATGCCAAGATTTATGAATTGAAAAAACGTTTTAAGGGGAATAGGGAGGATATTAAGAGCCATATCGAGGAAAACTATCTGAGATAGAAAAAAAACACGATAAATTTTGAGAAAATTAAAACAAAGAGCTATATTTGTTGTTATAATCTAAGGAAAAGATCAAAAAATATTCCCAAACAAAAAGTAATGTCAATAAATAGGAGAATTTATTTTCTTTCTGTTAAGGTTCAATCTCAAACTGTTGTCGTCGATACCTTCTCTGATTTTATATATGCTTGCAAAAGCAGCTGAATTCAATAGGAGTGGAGCATATTCGCAAATGGTTTACTGTATTCCTTCAGTCAGGTTATAGGGGATCATTCCGTGTTCTTGTCTAGGAGATAATTTCTCTATTTTATTTCTTTGACATGCTATATGTGAAAATCAATGTGATTTGAATAAATATATTTACCAAATAGTTTGAAGATTTCTGTTTAGCCGTTTTTTAGGGAAAATCAAAAAGTATGTTTTATCCGGTTCGTTTATTTATTGCGTGCTTGAATAATACAGCGCGGTTGGTAAGAAAGTTAAGAAATGAACTCATGCTCTTCTTTTAGAAAATGAGATTGGGTATTTATAAAGTAATGTGGGGGAATCAAAAAAATGAAAGTATCAATTATTACGACATGTTATAATCGTGAGGCTACTATTCGGGATTGCATTGAGAGTGTTCTGTCGCAAGATTATCCAGACATAGAATATATTGTTATTGATGGCGCATCCAAAGACAACTCTCTTGCTATAATTAACGAATATAAAGATCGTATAGATAAAATTGTATCAGAAGCTGATGGCGGAATGTATGAAGCTATCAATAAAGGAATCAGGCTGGCAACAGGCGATATAATAGGTCTTCTACATTCGGATGATTTTTTCTACAAAAAAGATCGAATTAGCCTGATTGTAGGTGCGATGGATGAAAATGGGGCGGATATTGTTTATGGCAACGGTTTGTTTGTCAACAAAGACAATCCAGATGTTATTGTTCGCAAATGGATAAGTCGAAGTTTTTCCCGTTTGAAAATGAGGTTTGGCTGGTTGCCATTGCATCCTACTGTATATGTCAAAAGAAAATGTATCCTGAGGTGTGGTTTGTATAACGAGAACTATCGTATTGCGGCGGACTCTGATTTCTTGGTACGCTATTTCTATAAAGCTGAATTTAAGATACATTATTTGGATAAGTATATTGTTCGGATGCGGATGGGGGGATTATCCACTGATCCTAAAAAAATGATTCAAAAATGGAAGGAAGATTTACAAATTTATCGTAGCCATGGCTTTTTACCTAAGCTAACTTTGGCCTGTAAGGTTCTCTCGAAAGTACCACAATATGTAGAGGCTAAGTTTATCAATTTGTGAGTACTTAATATCATTTTGGATGTATTTGTTAAGAATCGGTTAATATTGCGTATTTAAAAAAAAGAAGGATAGAGTCTTTAAAGTTGGATTTTTTTTTTATCTTTGCAGCAGCTGGATAAGTAATTTCCAGAAGGAAAGGAGAAGTAATGTGATCTATCGCATTTATTGTAATTCTAATTTTACTGGGTATCGCAATTTATTTATGGTAAAGTATCCTAAGTTAATTGTATAGCCTGTTTTTTATTCAATATTTCATGTAATAATTTTATTTCCTGCAAATAGACTTTACTTAGAGCGAAGTATCCCCTTATTTGATATTTATTGTTTTTTGAGAACTATATGTTTTTGATGAAATTTTCGTCATTGCGGATGTTTCCATATCCAGTTTGGAGATTTTATACTATATATAAATTAAATTAAATGAGAAGAGAATTATTACAATTAAGTTTTATTGCGCTTTCTGCTCTTTTTGCAGCATCGTGCGCAAAGGATGTGACTGAAGTTGATTCCACGCCGGACAAACCTCAGCCAGTAAGTACAGATTGGAACTTCGGCACCAGCAAGACAGTAACGCTTTCGGTGAAAGCACGTGATTTACAGGATTCGCCTATTTCCTTGACTGGAGTGGCGTTGTACTCCAAATATCCTAAAATTGCGAATTCTTCCGATTGGGACAGTAGTGTTACTCCATTCGCTCGATCGCAGACCGATGCAAACGGTTCATTCACCACTTCTCTAACGGTGGAAAGCACAGTGGACACGCTCTACTTGTACATCAAAAACATTAGTTTTTCAGAACCTATTGCTGTGCCCGTTACATCGTCTTCCATCTCTTTGGATTTGCACCCCGCTGGCTATGGTGTCACCAGAAGTGCCGTGAGATCGACTAAGGCTGCTTCTGCTCCTTGGAAATACCAAGTAAGTCCTTATACTTCTGGTTCTAATCTTTGGGTATTAGGTACATATAATGCTGCAGGATACCCTGATTATTTAGTTGGTAGAGATACTTATACCTCTGCCTTCTTGAATGCAATATCTGCATCTTTTCCCGAAAGTGTAGATATGATTAAAGCGAAACCCTCATTGTTTACAAATGGAACCACTTCCAACATGGCTACTACTGCTCCTTGTAACATTTGGGTATCATT
>MKRS01000039.1 GCA_001897035.1 Bacteroidales bacterium 45-6 | reverse complement strand
CGAAAACAGATGAGAAGAAAACTACCACTCATTTTTATTCGGATGTACACGAAAGCCAAGAGCCCATCTTTGAGGAAAGCAGAAGCTATGAATTCGCATGGGTTGTCGGTGCTGGAGCCAAACACAACAAGTTCTCATTGCAAGCCAGGTACGAGCAGGGAACGGGGATGGCCAATTACACAATGATAGGATCATCTACCAAAAGGATATTCTTGCTGCTCGGTTACAGTTTCTAAAAGCAAACATCACCTCACATAAGCAAGCAGGCCGGATGTTGAACTATCCGGCCTGCTTTCGTTACATTAAAAAAATCAATTCACCGTGTTCAATATATTCTTTCGCCGATTGCAATTTTCAGCTTGAGCAAATTCACCGTGTAGTCGATGTGCGACTTGGTCACTGATAGCTGGCTTTCGGCCAACGAAGTGGAGCTGTCCAAAAGATCGAGGTTGGTGATAACACCCGCCTTGAAACTTGTTTCGGCCAAAGTGTATGCTTGCTGCGCTTGCTTCAGTTGCAATTCCGACTGGGCTATTTTTTTCAAGGCTGCTGCCACATTGGCACGGCATTCAACCACCTCGTTGGTGATGTTGCGGCGTGCCAGCTCGGCATCCTGATCCACTTGCAGTAGGTCGTTTTTCACCTGCATGTGGTTGTACTTGGTCTTCTGTCCATCCAAGATAGGGAACCTGAATCCCAATCCCACCACATAATTGGCTTTGAGCGTACCTAATTCAGGAACATATCCGTTCTTGAAACCGCCCGTTGCAAAGGCGTTCAGAACCGGGGTGTTCTGGGCATCCACCACCTTCATGTGAGATTCGGCCACCAGGCTTCTCTGGCGGGCAATGCGCATTTCGTCGCGTTGCTCCACCGCTTTCGACAGCAATGTTTCTTGTTGAGCCACCAATTGCGGCATGAAAAGTGTCTTTTTCAGATGAACCGGCGTTGTGGCAGATTGCCCCAAAAAGGAATTCAACTGGCTTTGTTGCACTTGCAAGCCCGTTTGCAAATCGGTTTCCTGATTTTGTATATTTGAGATGCGCACCTTGGTGGTCAATATTTCGTATTGCGTGGCCGAACCCGCGGCTACCTTCTTTTCCACAAAACGGAGGTGGTCGTTCAGGTTCCGAAGTTCATCCTCTTTGATCCGGATGGCTTCCTGCAAGTAAACGATGGAGTAGTAATTGCCCAGGACGGACAAAGACAAACGTTGCTTCAATTGCTCAAGCGACAATTGTGACAAGGCTTTGGCCTGCATCTCCATGTCCACACTTTTCTTGGTTTTACCAAAGTCATAGAGCTGTTGGTTGGCATTCAATGTGACAGAATAGTTGTCGGCTGGATACAGGTTGAATGTGCCCATGCCCGGCAACGAGATCTCGGAAGTGGGACCCAAGTGAGAATAGGACGAAGCCAAATCCAGAAAGGGATAGTAGCCCGACTTGACCAAACCTACTTTGGCATTGGACGATTCTATATCCAATTCAGCTTTTTTCACTGAAGGGTAGTTGCTGATTACTTTTGCGATAACACCTCCAAGATCAATAGAATCTTTGGACGCATCATTGTCCTGTGCGGGCAGGTTGGCCGCCAACATCAGCAAGGATGCACACAGATAGACCGATTTGATATATTTTCTCATGCGATTAATTCTTTCTTCTAAAGACGTTATTTAGTATTTTCCACCTTTTTCTTTTTGGATCGTGACAACAGCACCGGGATGAACCCAAGCAAGGTGAAGAGTCCCGCCAGGAAAAAGTCGTCGTTAATTCCCTGTATGAATGCCTGGCTATTGACATGCTGCGTCACCAAGCTTTGCCCCTGCTTCATGGCCGTGGCCAACGAGCTTCCACTGTGCTGCTGTATGTAGTATGCCATGTTTTGGGTCACATTGCGGAAGGTCTGCGAAGTTGCTTCCACCGATTGCCCATAGGATTGCGCATGAAAATTCGTCCGGGAAGTGAGCAGCGTACTCAAAATCGCGACGCCAAGGCTTCCCCCAATCTGCCTCACCGTATTGGAAATGCTCGAAGCTTGTGCCATTTGCTCGCGGGAAATCGTCATCAGCGACAAGGCACTCAAAGGAGCGAAAACCATTCCCATTCCCAAACCTCTCAGGTAGAGGGAAAACATGATGAAGGAATTTTCGGACATGAACGACAAATCGTAGTTGATAAAAAAACTTGCCGCCAGCAAGCCAATTCCTATCACCAGCGGAACTTTGGGATTTGTCTTATCCGAGAAAACACCAACAAGCGGCGATATAGCTCCCTGGATGATTCCCACCGGCAGAAACACGGCACCCGATTGCAAGGCGGTGTAGCCCAGCGAATTTTGTAAGAACAAAGGCAGCAGAAATGTGCTGCCAAACATTCCGAGTCCGAAAACAAGCATAAACAAGTTGGCCAGTCCAAAATTGCGGTCGGCCAGCAGCCGGAGGTCAAGCAAGGGGCTGTCGGTGGTGAGTTCGCGGGTAACAAACACGATGAAACCTATCGCCGAAATGGCGAAACACACCAGAATGTAAGGCGCACTCCATCCCTCCGAGTTGCTCGCCGAATTGCCTTCCGTGAGTGCATACAAAAGCACTGGCAAGAAAATGACCACCGAAAGAAACCCCACAAAATCAAATTTCCGGGCATTGGGATGCACAAATTCCCGTTGGATGACGATGGTGGAAAACAAGGCAAAAACGCCGAAGGGAACATTCACGTCGAATATCAAGGCCCAGCTAAAGTTGTCCACCAAATATCCTCCCAGTAGCGGTCCGAACGAGATGGAAGCGGCAGCCGCAATAGACCAAAAGCCGAGAGCTACGCCCCGTTGCTTCGGCGGAAATTCGCGGGTGATGATCGCCATTCA
>MKRS01000038.1 GCA_001897035.1 Bacteroidales bacterium 45-6 | reverse complement strand
AATAAGGAATTTTATGATATGCCGCCCTATCGAACATCTTCCTGAAGAAACGTTTTACGCCATAATATCCCTGTCCGGTATTAAACAAAAATTCCTGTCCGTCAAGATCCATAAAACGTAGACCATTGATATAGCTTACATCAGCATAGTAGGCCGCAATTTGATCCTGCAGATCAACATCGGGGATCAGCCCGTCATAACCGTAGTTAATAGTCACCTGCAGCTTATATACTTCATCATTAGCCGGATGATCAGAAGCTGTTGTTCCCCAATATCCGCGTTTTACATGCAAAAGGAAGTGTGGTTTTGTTTTGGAAACGCCCATATAATGTATAAGCTCTTTCCCGATTTTAACCATATTCAGGTCCTGTGCATGCCCTTCCCAACTGCCTGTTTCATCAAGGTAAGCGGGATCATTTACTTCTATCAATGTGTCGGAAGCCTGTATACTTTTTACCAGGATCCGTTTCTGCTGATAGCAAAGGCTGTCGCTGGGCACAGGGCTGGCATCTTTCGTACCCTGAGCCAGGGAAGTGCAGATGGTATGCCGCCCGAGCAGGATACCTTGCGGATTTGACAGATCAGTCAGCTCTTTATGTGAAAGATCGCCCGAAGCAAGATGGAACGGCTTCTTTTCAAATTGCCTGCCGTCTATATAACCTTCATTGCCGCGGTCAGCCTTATAGAAGGGGAGATCTTCTGCTTCTATGGCTTTATATCCCATTTGCGAAACATAGGAAACGGTGCTGTCATATAAATTCCCGCGGGCGCTCACATCAGGAATATACCTTGCAGGGTCCTTCACCCATTTGCCGTTGATAGTGGGATAAGGAAGTCCTTCCGACAAAACAATATCCTGTATCACATCCAGCAAAGCCGTACTGTCGGGACTGCCCCAAAGGGCAATAGCTGATCCGATAAAATCAACGCCGGGTAATGACTTTACGTCTATATGATTAGGTATGTTAGTGGGTAAGAATGGGATCAGCGAAAAGGAAATGTTACGGGCTTTCCTTCTGTCGCGTGCATGATACGCCAGCGAAATATTGCCCGTGCTGTCTACCATAGCTGCATTACCGTACAGGATCCTGTAGTAAGGCTCCGGATGAGCATAGAACGCTACATCGCTGATACCATCGCCGCCGATAGGGAAGAGCTGGCCTTCGTGCAGCCCTGAAGGGAGCGGGTAAAGTTTTTTATCCGGGCTGTGAATAACATACTGAAAAGGCGCTGCATCTCCTGCAAGGTTGGAAGTGCCGCCAATGGTAATATCATTCAGCGCCAATATGCCGATAGCATAATTCACTGCATCGCTGGTATCGCGTGCCACGCCTATCACTTCGCCGAAAAGATTGGAAATATTCGTATGATATGGGCCCCATTGAACGTCGTCAATACCGTTTCGTGGCGACAATGATTTCAATTGGAGCTTCAGATATTTGGCATGTGATGATATACTGATCTCAGCTACAGAACCATTAGTAAACCGGATAGTAAAAGTCTTCTTGCCTGCATCATAACTGGCCGAAACAGGATTATAATATAGCTTTTTGTCATTATTATAAAGACAAAGCAAAGGAGACGCCTTACCATGTCGGGCAAACTCACGGGATTGCTTACCTGAAATACTTTTCATTCCGGTGATGCATCCTTTGCTGTTAATCTCAATTTTAAAATAGTCGGTGCTGAAATGATATTGAGCATAAGATCCGGACATCAGCAGGACTGTTGCTAATATCAAACCTGCTTTCCTGAATTGTTCTGATTTCATGTAAAAACTAATTCTGGTTATAGTATCTATTCTGCTATATTTAATTCAATTTAACACAAGAATTCCATTCACGCTGAGTATAATGATATATCAAAATGAGAATTAAAATATTATTATAAACAATATTTCTTTCTCACAAGGTAGAGTTTTATGATTTTTTATCTCTCCGCATGTAGTATTTCTGCAGGTCCTACAGATTTAAAATCAAATGTTACGGAAGGGGATTGAGAACCGGAGAAATCACTGCTCAGCGTTATAAGGTTTTCCCCGCTGGCCCAGGTACCCACCTGATCTGGTCCTATCCTTTTTATTTTATTCCAGTAAGCATCACAGAGATATATACCCGTTTCATCACCAAGTAGCTTATCGCCTGCTTTCGACGATTCACTGATCTCAATTACCTGATAATTATTGATCTCTATCTTAAGATTTGAAATTGTTGCCGACTTGTTCCCTTCCGTACCATGTACTATAGCATACAATCGTACGGGCTGGGCCTGATAAGGATTGTTGAAGCGGAAATGCGTGGCTATCGGTTCCCCTGTTTGCACCCTCCGGAATTTGTGTATGTTACCGGTTGAGAGCGTAACGGGATAGAGTGACCATGTATCTTTTCCTGCCGCAGAAAGATGGAATTCATTTTGAGGATTACTTAACCTTTGAAGCTGTTCTTTTGTAAAGGCTTTCATCCTTCTTGCTTCCTGCCATTGCTTCACAGCTTCAAAAATAGAATCTTTAAAACCGTTTTTTTCGATGCTTTCGTCTATGCGTAACAGATAGCCGGCATCAAAAGCTGCACTACGCGCCTGTATCCATTCTGTTTCTTCAACACGATAATCGGGGCCCATGCTGAACCATCCGAGCATATGCGGAATATAGTTTCTCTTAAAGTAGCGCTGATTCTCAATGCGGTAATTAACCTGGCTTTGACGCAGTGCATTATACCAGGGCTCTCCCCAATTCATAAAAGAAAAAATATGCCAGTAGTAATGGAAGGTACCTGCACCACAGGTAAGCACATATTGGTTCAGGCTTCGGTACCAGAGATCAATAAACCGCGCTGCGCCATATGCACCATGACCGGTAGGTGACCCACCGCCGAAACCATCGAAATCCATTAGACCTAATCCTGTTTCGTTACAAACTGCTGCAAGTCTTTTGG
>MKRS01000037.1 GCA_001897035.1 Bacteroidales bacterium 45-6 | reverse complement strand
AAAGCACCATTTTCATTAAGCAGAAAAACGAAAGATTCCCTCCCCCCGCTTTACAACCCTTGCCTGGTGCGCTTTTCCCTCCGGCAGACATCAGCCTGAGCGGCAGGGTGACCAACGCAAAGAAAGAACCACTGGAAGGAGTGAGCGTAACAGTTAAAGGCACTCAGGCGGGTACCACTACTAATGCTGATGGGCGGTTTCAATTCTCTGTACCCTCAGCCAATGTGGAACTGGTTTTTTCTTTTGTGGGATATGCAACCCAAACAGTAAAAGCTAAGAGCCAGATTGTATTTAATATTGTTTTAGAGGAGGAAGTCTCCAGGCTGAGTGATGTAGTTGTAGTAGGGTATGGAACGCAAAAAAGGATTAATCTTACCGGAGCGGTAGACCAGATCAGCGGCGACAAACTGACCGATCGGCCGATAGTAAAAGTTTCACAGGCTTTGCAGGGGCTTATGGCAAACGTGAACGTGGTGACAACCACAGAAGGTGGGAAACCCGGCACTAACCTGAGCATTAATGTCCGCGGGTATACAGGGCTGGGCGCTACCGGGTCCCCGTTGATCCTGGTTGACGGGGTTGAAGCCGATATCAATGCCATCAACCCCAATGATATTGAAAGTATAAGCGTATTAAAGGATGCCGCATCTTCCGCGATTTATGGCTCCAGGGCGCCGTACGGAGTGATCCTCGTAACCACCAAAATGGGCGAAAAAGGTGACGGGATCAAACTGTCTTACAACTCCAACTTCTCCTATTCACAAACCATTCATCGGCCGATCTCCGCAAGTTCCCTGGACTTTGCCACAGTAATCAATGAAGCTGCCAACAATGCCGGCAGGGCCAACCTATTCTCCGATGTGCAAATTGAAAAGATCAAGGCGCATCTCGCGGACCCATCGGCCCCATCAACTGAAGTAGATCCCGGGGCGGGCAGGGGGTATTTATGGCTGGGCTACTTCGGGTCTTATGCTAATACCGACTGGTACGACGTATTTACCAAGAACTGGACGTCAAACCAATTACATAATATCGGCATTAGTGGCGGCAGTGATAAGACCACCTATTATATTGGATTGGGTTACGCAGGTGCCGGCGCCATAAACAATTTCTTTGATGATAGCTACGATCAATATAATTTCCGGGCAAACATTAATTCGCAGGTAACTCCCTGGCTAAAATTCGGGATCAGAACCTCGTATTCAAAAGACAGTGTCAGGTCTCCTACTAACAGCCGTGGCAACTGGAGTGGTTTGTATCAAAAAATGGTTACTTCTCCCGTTACAGTACCAACGGGTGGGTACTGGCGGGATGGCGCTACATTTATACAAGATGGAGGAGCAACGCTTGCCTCCAACCAGAAGGCATGGATCATGGGAGATGTAACGTTAACGCCTCTGCCGGGACTGGAAATCAGGGGAAGTTATAATTATAATTATAACACCTGGACTAATGTAGCTGCGGCCAACGATATTTTTTACCAGACGACCGATGGCTCTTACAGGTCTTACAATATTGTCCCTTCTATCAGTAAGTCCAACGAGGTGAGCTCATTTGTAAACTATAATTTTTATACCAGCTATGAGAAGAAATTGTCCGGGCATTATTTTAAAATAATGGCGGGCTACCAGCAGGAGCATAAAAATTACCAGCGCCTGAATGCAGGCAATAACTATACTTATTCGCCAACCCTTCCTTCGTTAACGCTTACTTACGGTACCAATTATTCGGCAAATGATGCGCTGTATGAATGGGCCACCTCCGGGATCTTTACAAGATTTAATTACAATTACAAGGAAAAATATTTACTGGAATTTAACGGGAGGTACGACGGTACATCCCTGTTCCCTTCCAATCGCAGATGGCAGTTCTTCCCCTCTGTATCTGCCGGGTATAATATTGCAAAAGAACAGTATTGGAACAGTTTGCGAAGTACATTCAGTACAGTCAAATTGCGGGCTTCCTACGGAATGCTTGGCGATATCAGTTCGCTGATCAACAGCGGGAGCTATTATCTTTCCCAGCCTTCCCTGTCTACTACAGCACCTGCAAATACCAACTGGCTGTTTGGCGGGGCGCAGCAGCCTGCTGTAAATGCCGGATCATTGGTAAGCAGCGCCGTAACCTGGGCCAAACCAAGCATGCTGGATTTTGGTATAGATGTGGGTGCATTGAATGAAAAACTGCAACTGAGTTTCGACTGGTATCATCGCAAAGTAAGAGATCTGTATGGGCCTGTTCAGCAATACCCCGGCATACTGGGCGTAAGCCCGCCCCAGATTAACAACGCTTCGGTAGAGACAAAAGGGTTTGATATGACTGTATCCTGGTCTGATCGTATAGGAGCCTTGAGTTATAGTGCAAGATTTGTACTGAGTAATTATAAAGGTAAGGTACTTAGTTATCCCAATCCCGCAGGCAGTACCGGCACATGGTATAACGGGCAGGCGATGGGGGCAATCTGGGGATATGAAACAGCAGGGCTTTTTCAAAGCGATGACGAAATCGGGCACGCACCTTCTCAAACTGCTATCTGGGGTACCTGGCATCCGGGCGACGTTCGATACAAAGATCTCAACGGAGACAATAAAATAGATTATGGCAATAACACACTTAGCAATCCGGGAGACCAAAAGGTGATCGGCAATGGAACGCCTCAATATTCATACGGGTTTACACTTTCTCTGGGTTATAAAGGTTTCGACTTCCAGGCTTTCCTGCAGGGTGTGGGAAAACGTGATTATGCGCCGGGGTGGAGCACCTTCTTCTGGGGCATTCCCGGTAGCGGATCAGAATGGGCTTCCCAGGTATTGGTCACCAATCTCAATCGCTATACGGCAGAAACGCCTAATGGTTATTTTCCGAGATATTACCTGAGTGGTGAAAATTCCAAAAACTAGCAGACGCAGTCGCGTTACCTGCTGAATGCCGCTTACCTG
>MKRS01000036.1 GCA_001897035.1 Bacteroidales bacterium 45-6 | reverse complement strand
TGGGGGGGGTAATTTTAATAGTTTTCATAATTTAAAAAGTTTGGTTGATAATATCGATCACAAATTTATTAGCATTTTTATTAATTTGCAAATTTATTCCAATTTTTAAGCAATTGAAAAGACTGTATTTCATAATTGACGACTTCCTCTTCAGCACCGTTTAAGTCTCACTTAATGATTATTTGCCCGCTCAATTGCGTGCTGTAAATGTCGTTGGAATAACTGAACTGGTAGCTGGTTTTGGTGTCGTTGAAGAAATAGATTGTGTCGGCATTATTCGTTGAAGAAAGATTGTACCCCTCTCCGAAAAAAGCACTCTGCGAATCGTCGGAATGTAGCCAGGTGATTTTTTCGTCTTGAATTTCGAAAGAGATTTCATTCATAGTCGTATAACCATCAAAAGTCAGCTTAAGCCCTTTGAAGGAATAATAGGTCTTGCCTTGATTGAAGTATCCGCACACCTATTGGCGACTACTGCCCGAATGTGATTTGGTTTTCTGTTTTACTTACAACAAATTATCATTAACTTTGCGCACAAAAAATTGGCAAAACAGAATTATGGAATACAACTTTAAAGAAATCGAGAAACGCTGGCAACAATATTGGATTGACCAACAGACATATAAAGTGACCGAAGATGCTTCGAAACCCAAATTTTATGTCTTGGACATGTTCCCCTATCCTTCGGGAGCAGGGCTGCACGTGGGCCATCCGCTCGGGTACATCGCATCCGATATTTACAGCCGCTACAAGCGTTTGAACGGTTTCAACGTGTTGCATCCCATGGGATATGATGCCTACGGACTTCCGGCAGAGCAATATGCTATTCAAACCGGGCAACATCCGGCCATCACCACTGAGAAAAACATCAGCCGCTACCGCGAGCAATTGGACAAAATCGGGTTTTCTTATGATTGGAACCGCGAAGTGCGTACCTGTACTCCGGATTATTACCACTGGACTCAATGGGCATTTATACAGATGTTCAACAGCTATTACTGCAACGACGAGCAGCAGGCGCGCCCCATCAGTGAATTGATTTCCTGGTTCGAGCAAAATGGTTCTTCTCAATTGAACGTTGCTTGCTCGGAAGAACTGGATTTCTCGGCTGCTGACTGGAAAGCCAAATCGGAAAAAGAAAAACAAGAAATACTTCTCAACTACCGCATCGCTTACTTGGCCAACACAAGTGTTAACTGGTGTCCTCAATTGTGGACTGTGCTGGCTAACGACGAGGTGGTGAACGGGCTTTCCGTGCGTGGAGGCTATCCTGTGGAGCAACGGGTGATGCGCCAATGGAGCTTGCGTGTGTCGGCGTATGCGCAACGTTTGCTTGACGGACTGAATGCCGTGGACTGGAGCGATTCCATTTCGGAAACGCAACGCAACTGGATCGGACGGAGCGAAGGGGCGGAAATATACCTCCCCCTGGCCCCCTCCAACAGAGGGGGGACGGGATTACATGGTTCTTCCGAAGACAAAAACAATCCGCCGTATTATACAACGAATAAATTGGATTGGAATACCAATATTGGTAATGCCAGAGAAAATCGGAAGAATCCGACGGAGGCTGAAGATGCCCTTTGGCAAATGCTGAGGGACAAAGGCATTGGATACAAATTTAGACGGCAGCATTTGATCGATCGCTTTATCGTTGACTTCGTATGTCTTGAAAAATCCCTGATCGTAGAAGTGGATGGTGGATACCACGGAAATCAGGAACAAGCCGAAGCTGACAAACAAAGAACTGAAATTCTCAATAACTTGGGTTACACTGTAATTCGTTTCAAAAACGAAGAAGTCATAGCCGACACAGACAACGTCCTCGGCAAGATAAAGTCCTCGTGCGTCAGCCAAGTCCCCTCTACCGAAGAGGATTCCGAGAATATGGCTTCGTGCGCAAGCCAAGTCCCCTCTATTGGAGGGGATTTAGGGGAGGTGAGTGGGGTGACTGTCTTTACTACCAGAGCGGACACCGTTTTTGGTGTAACATTTATGGTGCTTGCTCCAGAAAGCGACTACGTGAAGTTGGTTACGTCAGCGGAACAAGCAAAAGCCGTTGAAGAATACATTCAAGCCACCAAGCGCAGGACAGAACGCGAACGGATCGCGGACAAAAAAGTGTCCGGTGTTTTCACAGGAGCGTATGCCATCAATCCGTTGAATGGAAAAGAGATTCCGATCTGGATTTCGGACTATGTATTGGCCGGATACGGAACGGGTGCCATCATGGCCGTTCCCGCGCACGACAGCCGCGACTACGCTTTTGCCAAGCATTTCGGCTTGCCTATTATCCCGTTGATAGAAGGCGCAGACGTATCGGAAGAAAGCTTTGATGCCAAAGAAGGAAAAATGATTAACTCCGGATTCCTGAACGGATTGGATGTGAAGGAAGCCATTCAGAAAACAAAAGAATATATCCAGGAGCAAGGTTTGGGACGAGTGAAGGTGAACTACCGTTTGCGCGATGCCATTTTCTCCCGCCAACGTTATTGGGGCGAGCCCTTCCCGGTGTATTACAAGGACGGAATGCCTTACATGCTTCCCGTGGATAAATTACCGTTGGAATTGCCCGAGGTCAGCAAATTTCTTCCCACCGAATCGGGCGAGCCTCCATTGGGACATGCCACCAAATGGGCGTGGGACGAAGCCAACCAGCAGGTGGTGGAAACTGCGCTTATCGACCGCAAGACCATTTTCCCCTTGGAATTGAATACCATGCCGGGCTTTGCCGGATCGTCGGCTTATTACCTTCGTTACATGGATTCGAAAAACGACAAGGCTTTGGTGGATAGGCAAGTAGATGAATATTGGCGGAATGTGGACTTGTACATCGGCGGCACGGAACATGCTACCGGACACTTGATATACAGCCGTTTTTGGAACAAATTTTTGTACGACATAGGCATTTCCTGCGAAGAAGAACCCTTCAAGAAGTTGA
>MKRS01000035.1 GCA_001897035.1 Bacteroidales bacterium 45-6 | reverse complement strand
GCCGAAATCCGCCTTCATCAAGTCGAAATCGCTTTCCACACCCACCAACACATAGTGGTAAGGATGCAATTCCACGATCACGCGGCCCGTAGCATTGCGTTGCGAGCTTTGGAGCATGGCTTCAATGTCGCGCATCACCGGTTCGAGATACTGCGCTTCGTGCAAAAACATACCGTACCAATTCGCGGTCTGGTCTTTCCAGTATTGCTGCCATTTGGTTAGCGTGTGTTTTTCGAGCGTTTTGTGTGCATTGATAATCACCAGAGGTGCCGCTGCTTCAAACCCCACACGGCCTTTGATACCGATGATGGTGTCGCCAACGTGCATGTCGCGCCCTATGGCATAAGCCGAAGCAATTTCTTCTATTTTCTGGATGGCCTTCACCTTGTCTTCAAACTTTTCACCGTTGACGGCGGCAATTTGTCCTTCTTCGAAATCGATGGTCAAGGTTTCCGATCCTTGCTTTTTCAATTGGGAAGGATAGGCCTCTTCGGGCAATGTCAGGTTCGACTTCAACGTCTCTTTTCCGCCGATGCTTGTTCCCCAAAGGCCTTTGTTGATCGAATATTCCATTTTGGCAAAGTCGGCCACATAGCCGTGTTCCTTGAGGTAGTTGATCTCATATTCGCGGGTCAGAATCATGTCGCGGGTGGGCGTGATGACCTCTATTTCGGGAGCAAGCACATTGAATGTGAGGTCGAAGCGAACCTGGTCGTTGCCCGCACCGGTGCTTCCGTGCGCCACGGCATCAGCTCCAATTTCTTTCGCATAATTGATGATGGCGATAGCTTGGAAAATTCGTTCGGAACTAACCGAGATAGGATAAGTTCCGTTTCGGAGCACATTTCCAAAAATCATGTACTTGATGCTCTTTTCGTAATATTCCTGTGTGATGTCCAAGCTGACATGCTTTGCGGCACCCAGGCGATAAGCCTTTTCTTCCACCACTTTCAATTCGTCAGGAGAAAAACCTCCCGTGTTGGCGATGGCCGTATATACTTCATACCCCAACTCTTCAGAAAGGTATTTGGCACAAAAAGATGTGTCCAGACCTCCGCTGAATGCTAAAACTACCTTCTTTTTCATACGATTATATTGTTTTGATTGGCAAATTACTGCCGCCATTTATTTTTGTTTCAATTGCTTCTTTAGTTCTTTGATGGTGTCCTTCACCTCTTTTTTGTCTTTGTGCTGCGCCGGGTCGAAAAGCATCGCCGTGCAGATGCAATACCTGCGCTCCGTGCGCGTCAGCACATCGTAATTCACACAGCCCTGACATCCTTTCCAGAAAGACTCATCGTCGGTCAACTGGGCGAAAGTAACAGGGTTGTATCCCAATTCGGTGTTGATCTTCATCACTGCTGCACCGGAAGTCAAGCCAAAAACCTTCGCTTCGGGAAACATGGTACGAGCCAGCGAGAAAGCATACCGTTTGATCCGCTTGGCCAAGCCATGCTGGCGGAATTTTTCCACAACGATCAGTCCTGAATTGGCAACAAACTGTTTGTTGCCCCAGGATTCGATGTAGCAAAATCCGGCAAATTCACCCCCACACAAAGCGATGATGGATTTGCCTTCTCGGATTTTTTGTTCCACATATTCCGGCGAGCGCTTGGCAATGCCTGTTCCCCTCACCTTTGCGGCGGCCTCAATTGTATCTAAGATTGTTTGCACATACTTGACGTGCGAATGGTTGGCAATTATGACTTCAATATCGGGTGCTTCGTCCACCTTTTTTGCCGCAATCTGCTTTGTTTCTTCTGTTGTCATCTTTTTAATCACTAATAAACGTGTATTCCTATGAAACATAAGTCCACACCGTCTTTCACACCTGCCTATTCTATGCCGACAATAAATTGAGAAAGTACTATCTTCACCTCGTTGCGGGAAACATTCTCGCGGGGAATAACCAGCACCGTATCATCTCCAGCCACTGTGCCGAGAATAATATCGGATGCCTTTTGGTCGATCTCGGAAGCAATCCCCATCGCATAACCCGGACGAGTCCGTATCACGGCCAAATTTCCCGAAAAATCGAGTCCCACAAAACCGATCGCCGATAGTTGTATGCCGGCATCCTGCGATATGCGGATGGATGGAGACGAAGGCAATTGGTATTCATAACCGCCCCCAACAGGATTTTTCACGATTTTCAAGTCCCGGATGTCCCTCGACAACGTAGCTTGTGTCAGTGAAAAACCTTTGGCGGACAATATTTTAAGCAATTGATCCTGATTACCTACTTTGGTCTCCCTCACGATTAGCTTGATAGCATCCTGTCTTTCTTTTTTTGTTGCCATTTGAATATTTATTCAATTTATCCTGCAAAATTATACATAAAATCAGAAAATACAGCATACGAAGACATATTTATTGAAAAAAAATTCGATTCTTGATTCCGAAGGCTTCTTTAAAGGAGCAAATACCCAACTAATACCTATAAATAACTACTTGCTACCGGAAAATCTAATCACGAATAGGTATTGCCCGTTTCCCCAAAAGTGTCGATATTTGCATGCTGTTAAGAGGGGAAATGAACTACCCCCCTCCTGTAATTTACATAATTGAGAATAATGAACTGGAAAATGCGAAAAGTTTTTGGCAAAATACATCTATGGTTATCCATCCCGGCAGGGATCTTGTTCAGCCTAATCTGTATCACAGGGGCTATGCTGGTATTCGCCACTGAAATTTCGGAAGCCGTCCATCCTGAAAGATATTTCGTTGAAAGAGCTCAGGGAAAACCGATTCCCTTGAACGAACTCGTCCCCAAGGTGAATACCCAATTGGGCGGCAATTCGGTGAACAACGTGCAAATACCTTCCGATCCAAAACGCAACTACGTGATGGGACTGGAGAATGGGAAGCGTGTCTCGGCTTATGTGGATCCGTACACCGGCAATGTGATTGAAATATACAGCTACATGGATTCATTTTTTGGCA
>MKRS01000034.1 GCA_001897035.1 Bacteroidales bacterium 45-6 | reverse complement strand
CGCTTACCTGTACTTTTCCTTTGCCTGTTTTTTCTGCCGGAATATGGATATACACTTGCGCAGACTTTCCAACAGCATTTTTCAACCGAAAGGAATTATCTTCGGCAAGTCGCATCATTTGGCGGATGATAAAGAAAAAAAGTGCCACGAAAAGAACCCCGACAAGCAAAGACACCAGCACCAGCAGCACCGCGTTAGGTATTGCTTGGTATAAGGAAACACCTCCCCAGCTGAAACCGATGAGAAAATTTACCAAATTCCGGAACGAAAAAAGTTGAAAAGGGGTATCATGCCCATTGCTCAAATCGCCATTGAAATCGGGAGTATTGCCATCATGGGCATCTGTTCCAAGAAAAGTCATCACCGTTTGGATGATGAAGATGATGCTCACAGGAATGGCGACAAACCAAAACATGCGTAAAAGTGGTTCCAGTTGATTGAAATAGTCCATGATATTAAAAATGTTTATTTGGCACGACTTTTACAAATATAAGAAAAGAGGAGTAGATATAAAAATATTCAAACGAAAAGAATGATGAATATTCTCACCTGTAAACTTCCGTGGTTCTAAAAAATTGGCTGCGGTGAAAATAAACCGGGCAGCAAGATCGATCTTGCTGCCCGGTTTTTCATGTTGGTATTTTTTGTGGATTGTTCTCCTTCAGTATCTTACCTTGAAAATGCGAGAACATTCTTATCTGATTCTATCTAAAGAGCGAACCAGCTTTTCGTCGGCTTTGATCTTTCTTATAGCCAGCAGGATCAAAATAACGGCTATTGCCGGCAGGATGATTCCTTTCACCGAAACAAGCGACAGGTGAGCGGATGATGCGCCGGATCCATAAGTAAACCCGATGAAGAAGCCCGCGAGCAACAACAAGGGGAACAATGCTAAATAAGCGACCAAGATCTGTCTTTTCCTGTTTTTATAAAGAAATATCGAAACTGCACTCAAAATAGCCGATAGGATACTCAAACTCAAGATCGGAAGAGTCAGGTTGGTGTGACTTCCCGAAATGACGGATACTTGGATCAGCTCTCCCGTCGGAAGCTGGAAAGAAGCCAAGGGTACTAAATTTGCGATTGCAAGCAGTACGATTGCCAGCAGGAGATAGATCGTCTGAATACGCTGTATCATCAGAAGCTGTTGTCTTTTTCTTTTACGGGATTTCTGTAATAGATTTTGCCTTCAGTGTATTCTTGAGCCGCAATCAATGTAGGTTTGGGAAGTTTCTCAAAATAGCGGGAAATTTCGATCTGCTCCCTGTTTTCGAACACTTCTTCGAGGTTGTCGTTATATGAAGCAAATTCCTGCAATTTTTTGTCCAAATCCTGTTTCATCTCGGCAGAAATTTGATTGGCTCTTTTACCGATAATCCGAACCGTTTCGTAGATATTCTGCGTATCAGACGAAAGTGCCATCATGTCGCGGGTGATGGTATTGCTGGGGGCATTTGTTTTTTTATAATCCATTTTGATATAAGTGATTTGTTGTTATTCAGTTAATTTTTTTGTTTCTCAAGAATATCTTTGGGTTCAACGTATTCGGGCATACTTTTTAAAGTCTCTTCCGCGTTGTTGAAATATTTGTCCAATTCCTTCAGGTGTTTGCCTTCGGGAAACATGTTCTTGTAGTTGTAGTATTCATCGATTACGTCACGGTACCTCACGGGCTGGCGGTATTCGATACTGTTGATTGCCAATTCGTATTTCGATCGGACGATGTAAGTCTGGAATTCTTCCAGAAACTTGGAGTAAGGGTACGTCTTGATGGCGTTGCGGGCGGTAATTACGCACGACTCGTAGTTGTTGCCCATGTAATTGCCCAAGTTGTAGTAAAGGCGTACTGCTCCGAGGTCTTTTTGGGCGAGCTTGTCCTGAAGCTCGAACATGTATTTCTGCGCTTGCTCCACCTTGTCGCTCCTGGGGTATAATTCAAGGAAATTCTGAAACTCGTTGATGGCGCTTATCGTTGGCGCTTGATCGAGCCGGTAGTCAGGCGAATCGAGATACATGCCGTAAGCGGCATTGAAGTGGGCTATCTCCACATATTCCCCTTTCGGGTAAGTGGTGTAATACGTTTTGTAGTATTGGGTGGCAGTGGTGTAATCCTTGTTATAGTAGAAACTTTGGGCGAGCAGGTACAGGGCTTCTTCTGCCTTTGCTGTCCCTTTCAGGCTGGGGACGATGTCTTCCAAGATGGAGCTTGCCCTACCATATTTTTTTTGTTCAAAATACTTTTTTGCGTATGTGTATTTCAGCTCCGTGTCGCTACTTTTTAGAATTCTGTTGTATTCCCCACACGACGAGAAGAACAATGCTGCGGCAACGAATAGAAAGAACAGTTTAAGTTTCATTTTGAAAATGCGATTTAGTGTGCAAATTTACGGAAAGCTTTTAATATAAGGAATAGTCGATGCTACTTTTTTGTCTTATTAGGCATTTCTTTCGACAAATGTTAATAATTCGTCGATGTATTTGCGGTGGTTGGCCAATTTGGGGATCTTGTTTTGTCCTCCGATTTTGTTTCGCGACTCCATCCACCGGAGGAATGTCCCCTTGGGCAACGCCTTCACGATGGGCGCTTGCAGCGACAAGTTGTGGGAGCGTTTCGCTTCGTAATCCGAATTGACGGATTTGAGTGCCTCGTCCAATTTCAGGGCGAAGTGCTGCAGGTTTGCGGGGGCTTTTTCAAATTCGATGGCCCATTCGTGCGCCCCACTTCTGGTTTCGTCGAAATATACGGGTGCTGCGGTATATTCGTTGATGATTGTTTCGGTTTCGCTGCAAACTTTTGACAATGCCCTTTCGGCGTTGTCGATGATGAGCTCTTCGCCAAAAGCATTGATGAAGCTTTTGGTGCGGCCCGTGATCCGGAACAAGTAGGGATTTGTGGAGGTGAATTGAATGGTGTCGCCCAATTGGTAGCGCCAAAGCCCGCCGTTGGTGGATATGACGAT
>MKRS01000033.1 GCA_001897035.1 Bacteroidales bacterium 45-6 | reverse complement strand
ACGGGCAATATACAGCCATAGGGCGAAAGTTAGGAAAATTTGGATGGTCTGTAGAGAAGAAAAAGGGAAGCTTAAAAACTAAACGAAACAGGTAAGAAATTTTTTCACCCACTGATTTGCAGGCAATAAGTAGATATCTTGAAAAATATCTCCAAGAATAGCTGGAAGGAAAGATATTACAAGTTCTTGATAATCTTCGATATATCAATGTACGAAAACGCACTGCGGAAAATGCGAAGCACTTCGGCATACACCGGAGACACTTTTTTGCATTCCTCCATCAATTCCATGTTGTTCATGTCATACGAATTCGTGATGTTGTTAGCATCCTTGTTGTCGTTAATATTGAATATTTTCATAGCCCAACACTGCATTTGATTGTGAATAATTGTCTGTGTAAAAAAGTGATACGGAAAAATAGCCAAAAATCCACCGGCTGATTGCCTTCTTCCATTCATCCCACAAAGGAAGATATTTGAAACGAATAAAACAAATATTAGGAGTGTTTTTTGAACGAATAATCTATGAATCAACTAAAATACCTTGTTGCCAAAATGATTGGATACCCCTAAAAACACTTCGGATGCCGTTCTAACGATTATCTTTGTAACTCAAAAATAACATGATGCAAATTGAGACCGAAAGGCTTTTCCTAATCCCATTGACAGCAAGAGACTTGCATTCGATGATGCACAATAAGCAGCAGGCAGCCTGCGAATTAGGCTGGATCTCCGATGGAAAGGAACTGGATTCTAAAATGAGATTCATCTATCAGTTGAAAGCCCAAAATATAGGCAAAGACCAGGCGAATTGGCTGTTCTGCACCTATTTCGCCATTGTCTTGAAAGAATCCAAGCATTTGGTCGGACAAATCGGATTCAAGGGTACTCCCGACGAAAACGGGGAAATAGAGGTTGGCTATGGCCTTGAAGATGAAAAGTGGTATGGGAAAGGCTTCGCCACCGAAGCGCTGAAGGCACTTATCCGATGGGCCTTTGCCCAGCAAGGGGTCTTGTGCGTGGTTGCGGATACCGACAAAAGCAACTTCGCTTCACAAAAAGTACTCAAAAAATCGGGAATGTTGTTTTGGAAAGAAGAATTTGACTATTTTTGGTGGAAAATAAAAAAAGCTTAATTGTGATTGATGATTTCTGGGTTATGGATATAACTGTATGACAAAACACATTCTTCAATCAAACTATTGTAAATAATTTTAATTCCCTAAATTCAGACAAAATGAAAAAAATGATTCTTGGTATAGCTGCATGTTTACTTCTGAGTGCTTGCGGAAGTGTTCCCATCACCGGTCGGAAGCAAATGCTCCTTGTTTCGGACAGTGAAGTGCTCAACCTTAGCCTCCAGCAATATTCTGATTTCAAGAAGACCGCTCCTGTTTCTACCGATAAAGCGAATACGGCACTTGTGGAAAAAGTGGGCCGAAATATCGCGGCTGCCGTGGAAGCCTACATGTCGCAAGCAGGCCTGTCGAGCCAGCTTTCGGGCTATTCGTGGGAGTTCAACCTTATCAAAAGCACCGATGTGAATGCTTTTTGTATGCCCGGCGGAAAAATCGTTGTATATGAAGGAATTCTGCCTACCACGCAAAACGAAACTGGTTTGGCTGTGGTGCTTGGCCACGAAGTGGCACATGCTGTGGCAAAACACGCCAACGAACGGATGAGCCAGCAGCTACTGACCCAATATGGCGGAACGGCTCTGGGGACGGTGCTTCAAAACTCGTCGGCCACCACCCAAACGATGGCCAATGCCCTTTACGGAATCGGCTCGCAGTACGGAGTCACCCTTCCCCATTCCCGCAAGCAGGAATTGGAAGCCGACAAGCTTGGCCTGATTTTTATGGCCATGGCTGGTTACGATCCCAATCAGGCGGTCGGATTTTGGCAGCGAATGGCGCAAAGTTCAAATTCCAAAGTCGCTGAATTTATGAGCACGCACCCATCGGATGAAACGCGTATTGCCAAAGTGCAGCAAGAACTGCCGGAAGCTTTGAAATATTACAAAGCTCCCGTAACTTCTACTACGACAACAAAAAGCGCACAGAAAACAAAGAAAAAATGATTTCCTGATTTGTTTTCAATAAGAAAAAAACTGGATCTGTAAATAAGCAAAGATCCCGGCAAAGAAAAACTGCCGGGATTTTTTCACTCCAAGAAAACGGTTCTGCCAATCTTAGAAAAAAACAGTAACTTCATCACTTCTTTATGCCGTTTTTAGGCAGTATGGTTCGAAAAAAAAAGTAACTTTGCGGCTCACAATTAACCATAACAGCTATAACTTAAATCATTTCAAATGAAACCAACTCTTTTTGTACTGGCAGCCGGAATGGGCAGTCGCTATGGAGGTTTGAAACAATTAGACGGGCTTGGTCCCAACAGCGAAACAATCATGGATTACTCCATTTTCGATGCCTTGCGCGGGGGATTCGGGAAAGTAGTATTTGTTATTCGTGAATCTTTTGACAAAGATTTTCGTGAGAAAATTATTTCGAAGTACGAAAACAAGATCCCAGTGGAAGTGGTCTATCAGGAACTGGACAAATTGCCCGCCGGATTCACCGTTAATCCCGAGCGTACCAAACCTTGGGGAACCAACCATGCCGTGCTGATGGGCAAGGATGTCATCAAGGAGCCTTTTGCCGTCATCAATGCCGATGACTTTTACGGAAAGGAAAGTTTCGCTATTTTGGCCGATTATTTGTCCAAATTGGAAGGAAACAAAGACGAATACTGCATGATCGGTTACCGTGTGGGAAACACTTTGTCAGAAAGTGGAACAGTGGCCCGTGGTGTATGCGAAACCAACGAGCAAGAATTGTTGACAGGCGTAGTGGAACGTACTGAAATAGAACGTCAGGATGGCGAAGTGAAATACAAAGACGAAAATGGTGCATGGGTGGCTATCCCCGACAACACTCCCGTTTCGATGAACATGTGGGGATTCACTCCCGACTATTTCGAGCACTCG
>MKRS01000032.1 GCA_001897035.1 Bacteroidales bacterium 45-6 | reverse complement strand
TAGAATAATTAGATGAAGGTTAAAGAACTCTGGTAGGTTTTTCTTTTTCCCAAAGTTATTCTCGCAAAACACCTTAATATTGCTAATAATTGTTTCGGCTTCTTGTTTTGAAAAAAAAGCGTCTGTTACGGGTGTGCTAATTTGAGCAACAAAATCTTTTATTGTCTTCTGTAATTTTGCATCCTCTTTAGTAAAGCTATCTTCTTTATAAAGTTTCGCTTCAAAATTCGATATTGTTGTATTTAGGCTTTCAACAGGGTAAGAGTCTACTTTTGAATATGGGAAAGAAATGTAATATAATCCATCATACTTTCTCTTGACCAACACCCTTTTTATCTGCTCTTTATCGCATTTTAATTCTTTAGATATTTCGGATTGTAATTCGTCATCCAATATGAAATCAGCAGCGATAAAAACGTCATCCTTATGGTTGTCTGCTTTATAATTACTATACAAATGCCTTGGGAAGTCATCTAAAGGAACGATTGGCTCATTGTTTGCCGGATTTAATTTCCACAAAGCTATAAGAAGATTTGTTTTCCCTGCCTCATTTGTTCCGACTAAACATGAGTTATCGGATACCTCAATCCAATCGCTTTCTTCTATTGAGCGAAAGTTATAAACTTTAAACCTATCAAGCCTTGTTTTCATATAAATCAATGATAATTACAAACGGTGCAAAGTTGCAAAATATTAACGAATTTCTACGCTACACTTCTGTAATTTAGCAAGAAAGCTCTTTTGCAACATCAAGAATGCCTTGACTCATAAAAATTAGACTATCCAATCTGCATATTAATCGCTCTCTTAAAGAGGAACGGATTAGCCACATAATAATAACAGTTGGTAGCCCCACCCGTAGTAACCACAATAGAGCCATATCCGAAGATACGCCCTAACACGTTTTGTACTACCTGTACACCCTCGCATTTTGCCAGTACCAGTTCCACCGTCCGACGACTGATTACCCCTGTTTTGATGATTACACGCCTGTTGGTAACGGCATAGACAGAGCCGACCTTTACAAACACACGCTGCACAAGCGAAACCAATCCTAAGAATAACAGGGTTACACCCAAATAATGTGTTATTCTGAAATCATCGAAATAACACATAAATCCAATACCCAGTAATATGACAGGTTGCAGAAAAAGGAAAATATGTATCCTTGCCCTGTACCTGACTTCCTCTCTGGGTTGTAAATATGTTGTAAGAAATTTCATGCTGTTTTTTCCTTTATAAATTCGTTTTTCAATATATCTAACAGGCAATAGCACCATTCAGACGGGTTCAGGAAGCGTTTGGCTTTCCTTACTTCGTAATGCAGGTGGCTACCCGTTGTTACCCCTGTATTGCCCACACAAGCAATTTGTTGGGTTATCGTTACCGAATCCCCTACATTTACCAATGTCTTGCTTAAATGCGCATAGAATGAACGGAAATTGCCTGAATGTTCAACCTCTATAAAATACCCGTATCCCGAATTATATCCTTTTCGGCTTACCACTCCGTTGCCGGTAGCATATACGGGAGTACCCTTTGTTTTCGGAATATCAATCCCAGTATGGAACTTCCGAACCTTGTAAACAGGATGCTTTCTCATTCCGAAGCCCGATGAAATTACAGGTTTCTTAATCGGAAATATTACGGGATAGTCGGATAATTCGCTGACGGACATTTGCATTGAATCTGCTATCCGCCAAAATTCTTTTATAGAGTAGATCTGCCCGGTACATTTTTCTATTTTTTGTTTTCTGTTTAGAAAATCGGCAGGCTGTCCCCATGCAGACAGGGACATCAAAGCGATAAAGAAAGTTATTATGTATTTCATAATCTATCTGTAAATACAGCAAGCGTCCGGACTATTGGCGGACGCTTGCTAATTCAACTTCCCTTATTCTTTGTCTTCGTTGTCTTCATCATCCCCTTTGTCATTCTGCCAACTGAACGTCTTTTGGACGACCTGCCCGAAGTTATCTTCGATATATACGTCGATAACCTGCTGATCCGTGCTGTGTGAAGTATAATAAAGCCTGAATGTGGTTTTATTCAAAGGATACAGGTCATTCGGTTTAAAGACCATTCCGTCATCCAGCCGTAGCTCGCCAAATCCGTCAGGCTGAAAATACCTGATGAAGAACTTCGCCTGTTCGTATTCGCCCTCTTTTACCAGTTGGCAGCGTATCTCCGCCGTTTCTCCCTGAACGATTTTTTTCTGTACTGGCATACAAACCAAATCATATGTGTAAACCTTATGAATATCCAAATCGTCACTACAGGCACAGACTATTGCCGATAGCAATAGCGTGTATAAAAAATATGCTAAGAATTTTTTCATTGTAATATGCTGTTTAATTGATTATAAATTTCAGCCCTAATCCGAATTGCGTATGGGAATGCCCTGTCGATGTTCCCCACAGTACCCGTTCACGGGCAGTCAGGAGCAACACAATACGGTCGCTCAGGTACGTTTCCATTTCCAACGTAATCGCACCGCCATAGATAAAAGCATCCTTATTCCGAAGCGTAGAACCGTCAAAGAGCGTTTTCTCTCCCCAGTTGCTTGTTTCGTATCCTGCAAGAGCCGAACCGCCTAAAGAGAAAAGCACTACTTTGTTTCTGTCCGATAAGAATTTCAGGAAATAACCGCCTTCAGCAGTAAACTGGCTGACGGGTATTCTGCCTTCTTTATACGGGTAGTACCTGTTTAGGAACTCCGCCCCAAACACCCATTTATTAGCATTTTGGGTATAGGTAGCCATTTGCAGACCGAAGTAATATCCCAGTTCATTACGGTTATCTTTTGAATGAAAACCGTCAACCATTCCGCCTGTCACCTGTAAGCCTTGCATACCGGGTAAGCAACGTTGGGCGTGTAGCTGGTCTGTAAAGACCAGGAACAACGCCAACGTTAGTATAAGAGATAGCCGTTTCATCTTACTTCGTTTTCAATTCGTTGATAACTTTGGCACGAACGAGGTCGGCGTTCTCAACTATAAAAGATTGATG
>MKRS01000031.1 GCA_001897035.1 Bacteroidales bacterium 45-6 | reverse complement strand
TTTCTGATTTTTGGTAAACAAGGCAAAAGCCGTTGCTCCAAGTTTGTGTGCATTTTCAGGAGCGTTTTCTACGCCACCCGATGCACTGACGTGCGGACCGATGTATTTCATGCTGTATATGATTTTAAGATTAGAACACCGCACGGTGAAGAAAAGTTGTCAGCGGAGTTCAAATCTGTCGGCATCTTTCCAAGCCGGGAATTTTTTACGGAATTCCGTTAAAGCTTCCTTGGAAAGTTGGACAGTGAAGTTTTTTTCTTCGTTGGGCAGGCGAACGACCTCATCTCCTTTAAAATCGATGACTGACGAGTCGCCCCCATAATGCAGACCCATCCCGTCGGTCCCAATACGGTTCGCCCCGCACACGTAGCTCATATTTTCAATGGCCCGGGCCACAAGCAGCGCGTTCCAGACCTTGGCTCTGGATTGAGGCCAATTGGCAACATACAGGAGAAGATCGTATTCGTTGTCCACGTTGCGCGCCCACACGGGAAAACGCAAGTCGTAACACACTTGCAGGCAGATGTTGAATCCACGGAATGGAACAATCAGGCGATCGTTCCCCGCCGAGAAATGCTTTGATTCGCTTCCCATGCGGAACAAATGCCGTTTGTCATAAAAATATTCGTTATCAGGCGTAATGAAGAAGCCCCGGTTGAAGCAACGTCCGCCGTCTTCGGCGATGAGGCTTCCGCAAAGGGCCGTGTCGTATTTTTGGGCTAACAGTTTGATCCAAGCCACCGTTTTGCCAGAATTTGGTTCTGCCAACAGGCTGCTTTGCATCGAAAACCCTGTGGAAAACATTTCGGGCAGAACCACCAAGTCGTGGTTCGCGTGCGAGGAGGAAAGCAAGCGTTCGATGGTAGCGAAATTCGCTTCTTTGTTTTCCCAAGCGATGTCGTACTGGAAGATGGACAGATTCAGCAAATTCATGTGCAACCAATTTAATTGTGCTTACAAGGCAAATTTTTCGGGATGCCGCCCGCTAATATCGGCATAGTATTTTTTGATTTCGTCAATGTCGGCGTCAACGTCTCCCGTGGGGATAAACAATTTCCTGAGTTCAATGTTGCGGGTGTCGTAATCGATCGTGGCCAGAAGGATGGGCACTCCCGCCTCTTTGGCAATGAAATAAAACCCTTTTTTCCACTCCGGATTTCGCTTGCGTGTCCCTTCAGGAGTGATGGCGATGTGAAATTCTTCGTGACGGGCAAATTCTTCGGCTATTTGCTGTGTCAGCGAATTGTTTTTGGAACGATCCACCGGGATTCCGCCGATCGCCCTGAAAAAATTGCCCAAGGGGAAAAAGAACCAGCTTTTTTTCATCAGGAAACTTGCTTTCCGGCCCAAATGGGCGTAAGTGAGTTCTCCAAGAAATAGGTCGAAATTGCTTGTGTGGGGAGCAACGCAAATCACACATTTAGGGATGTAACCCACTCGATCTGTCACCTTCCATTTGAACACCTTGAGAATGGTGTCAGCTATTTTCTTTTTCATCTGTCTATTGGGGCTTTTTGTTGGTGTAACACTGATAATAAGTAATAAGAATCACACTTCAAGCTAAAATTTGCTATCGAAATGCAAAGTTACCAAAATCCTCCGACAGAACTTTTTTTTTCACGTTATTTTTAGATTTATCTTATCTTTGCCTTCCGGAATAAAACCTGATTATCATTAAAAAAATTGTATGAGTCAATCAAAAACACAGACATCCGACTATCTGTTTGAAGCAAGCTGGGAAGTCTGCAACAAAGTCGGCGGAATCTACACTGTATTAGCATCTAAGGCTAAATCACTGAAACAAACATACGGGGAGCATCTCGTCTTTATCGGGCCCGATGTCTGGAAAACAACCGAAAGTCCTTGGTTTATACAAGACTACGAGCTATTGGCTGACTGGAAAGAGTATACCCACAAACACGATGCGCTCAAACTCAGAATCGGCAGGTGGGACATTGAGGGACAGCCTATTGTGATCCTGGTGGACTTCCAGGATTTCTTCCTCCGGAAAGAAGAAATTTATGCCGAAATGTGGGAAGATTTCCAAGTGGATTCCCTGTTTGCCTATGGCGATTACGACGAATCCTGCATGTTTGCCTACTCAACGGGCTGTGTAATAAAAAGTTTTTATGAGTTCCACGGCCTTATCAATAACAACGTGATCGCCCATTTCGACGAATGGATGCTGGGTATGGGATTGCTCTATGTGAAGCACTTCCTTCCCCAAGTAGCCACTGTGTTCACTACACACGCAACCTCCATAGGCCGCTCCATTGCGGGCAACAACAAACCGCTCTACAATTATCTCCAGGCATACAACGGCGACCAGATGGCCCGCGAGCTGAACATGGTAGCCAAACACTCCATCGAGAAAACAGCGGCTCAACATGCGGACTGCTTCACCACCGTGAGCGACATCACCGCAACCGAATGCGCCCAGTTGCTCGAACGCCGACCCATTGTCACTCCCAACGGATTTGAACAAGACTTGATACCTAAAGGCAAAGAATACATTCGCAAGAGGAAAGAGGCCAGAAGTGCCCTGATCAATGTTGCCGAAAAGCTGGTCGGCCACGAAATTGAGGAAGACGCGGTGCTGGTGGCAACAAGCGGGAGATACGAATACAAGAACAAAGGAATCGACGTGTTCATCGAAGCTCTCAACAAGTTGAGACATATCAAGCAACTCAAGAAAGATGTAGTGGCATTCATCATGGTGCCTGCATGGATGAAAGAACCTCGTGCCGACCTGGTGGAGCGACTGAGCCACAAAACTGTTCACGGGCCGCTGGACCACCCGTTCCTCACCCATTGGCTCCACAACCTGCACGAAGACAACGTGCTGCGACAGATGGCCGCCCTGGGCTTCCAAAACTCGCCCGACGATCGGGTGAAACTGATATTCGTGCCGTCCTATTTGACGGGAGAAGACGGCGTATTCAACAAGACATACTATGACCTGCTTATCGGGATGGACGTCACAGCGTTTCCATCCTACTACGAGCCTTGGGGCTACAC
>MKRS01000030.1 GCA_001897035.1 Bacteroidales bacterium 45-6 | reverse complement strand
CGGGTATTCATCTCCTTCTCCATAAAGAGGCTCACCGGGTCTCGCTTTGTCGCGTTGTTCCGATAGGTTCGTCCCCATCACGGCCCGCCACAAGGCTTGCGTGACTTCCGTCCTTCCGATATAGAAATTTTTCAGGGTAACTTCATGCTCCGGGCTTTCATTAACCTCTCCGTCCTTGTTTCCCATCAGGAAAGTACCTCCTTTCACTCCGACCATCTCGAAGTTGACATCGGTCCCGTTTTCGGTGTAGTTGGAGATTGTTTCTTCCGGGGCAATTGTTTCTGTCGTATCCACAGGATTGGGTCTCGGCACCACACGGAAGTTTTTTGTTGTGGGCGGCTGCGACCTGTTTCTTAGGGTCAACCTTGTTAGGAGTATTACTGAGGCTATCAGGCCCAACAAGAGTATCAGAAGCAAGGCCGGTCTCCAAGAACTCTGTGTCCGTCTTTCGGTGCTACCCGGATTGGGGATGTTTTGAGGTCGAATCGCCTCCTTTCTTACATTGTCCGGCTGTTTGACGCTTTCAACGCTCGGGTTGGAAGCAATCGGGACAACCGTGTCGCGAACTCGATTCTCGGGCTTGCTGTTGACATAGCCAGTATCCAGAAAACGCTTTATTTCGAGGTTCAATTCTTTTCCGTTGGCATATCGTTCTGAAGGCGACTTGGCGAGGCATTTTCGGGTCACCAGTTCCAGCCAGTCTGGATAGTCTTTGGTGTATGCTTTTCCAGGATTGGAAGCCTCGAAAGCCGCCCGGCGCAAAGGTTCGATGGCGGGTGGCAGTTCGTTCTTGTGTTGCTCGCTGAGCTTGTATTCGGCAGGCCATTGCGACAGGCTTTTGTCGTAGGCGAAAGGCACGCGTCCGGCAAGCATTTCATACAGCAATACTCCAAAGCTGTATATGTCCGATTGCTCGGAGATGATGCTGTCGTTGTCCCATTTTTCAGGTGCCTTGTATTCGGGTGCGCCGCCATTGCGCTTGCTGCTTTTGATGACTGTCCCGTCTTGGATTGCCAGGCCGAAATCGAGCAGGATGAAGCTGCCGTCGTATTTCTTGCACATGATGTTTTTGGAGTGCAAGTCGTTGTGGATGACCTTGTATTCGCGGATCAATTCCTTCCGCTGGAGATGGGTCAATAGCTCCTTTGTGCCGTCGTTGGGATCCGATTCGATGGTAAATGTCTGCCCTTTCAACGGGCTTTCCAATTCATATTTGTATTCTTTGTTGCGATCGAGGCAAAATTCAAAGATGTCTTCGTGGCAATAGGCCAGCGCGCTGCTTATTTCTTTGGCGAAACGGATCACTTCTTCTGTCGGAGCAAATCCGTTTTTTGTTTTCAGGTAGTCATCCATGTCGCAGCCGTCAATAAAATCCATTTCCACCAACGCCCTGTTTTGGAGCAGGCGCGGGCGGTAGATGTGGACGATGTTGGGGTGGCCGCCGTTGCCCAGCCGAAGGAGAATCTTGCATTCCTCTAAGAAATTCTTATAGATCGGATCGTTTTGGTTTTCTATGCTTCCATGCAATTCGCGGATTGCCCGGATGTATCCCAGCTCCAGGTGTCTTGCCTTGAACACGGTGGCGTAGGCTCCCGTTCCGAGCTTTTTCAGGTATTCATATTCGTTGAGGTAGATCATAGATGTTTCTTTGGCCCGTTCGTTGTTGAATCTACAATTTTCACTTAGTTTTTGTTTTGTTCAGCAATTCAAAGGATAATCTACCTCCATTTGTTAGTTTATTCATTGGTGCTGATTGCGGTGGGATTTTCTTTCCTGATTCAGGTGTGGTGGGTCGATGTTTAGAATTCTATGAAGAGAAAATTATAAATCTCGAGTTCTTTTTTTTCACATTTCAAAGCGTACTAATAATGGTGTTGCTGAATTGGGAATTTCTTCGACATAATTATCAGGAAAAACACCGATACGACCGTTGACTTCGCCTTTCCACCAGCCTTCATCCTCGAGATTTTTATCCAGGATCGTAATAATATCATTGACATTTAATGTTAATTCGTCATCAGCAGCTTTTTTGTATTCGAATAGGACGCGTGCTTTCAAAGGAACGGTTGTTTTAGCTGAGGGGCTCTTTGGTCGAGATACCGGCGAAGCCGATTTATTGATCTAGATTTTCAGAAAAGTCGTTTTGAAAGATCGAATTCTGTTCGACATACTTCTTTGCTGATCAACGCACTTAAACCATTGACTGGTTTTCGTTTGACTGGCGGGTCTTTTTTGTTATCTAATTTTCAAAAAACAACAATCATTCTCTCTCTCTCATTTCGTTTCGTTTTCTCCTACTATTATCTTCAGTCAATCGTGTAACATAATTCGAAGGAAACAATCCCAATTTCCCATCGAGAACACCTTCGTACCATCCTTCTTCAACCTAAAAACGAATTTTTTCGACTCGATTCGATTCTCTTCCAAGAAAAAGTTCACAAACCAATCGTGTCACATTGATGATATCGTTTGGATTAATAGCTAGTTCATCTTCATGCACAGGCGTATAGGCATAAGCAACTTTAACTTGAAAAAGTGTGCCATTATTTTGCTGTGATTGAAAAACTAATCAAGAAAGAAAGAAAAGAGAACAATTACTAGTCGAATAAATAATAATCTTTTCTTCTTTTCTTTTCAAGGAAACCTTTCGGGAGAAAATTGAAAAGAATCAAAGTAAAGATTAGAAAATCTACGTACGGTTCTCGTCGTTTGTTGGACGTTTTCGTAGTGTGCCGATTTTATTCCCATTAAGAGCAGATTGTAAACGTGCTTCGAGCTCATTGGTAAACGTTCGATTTTTGGCTTTTTCTTTTGTCAATGGCGTCACAAAATTCTCAGGAAAATGTCTAAATTGAACCCAAAAAACCTGTCGTTGTTTTTTTGTTACTTTCATATTCAATCAAACGAACCCAATCGTTCCTCGGCATTCTCCTCGAAGCCATCCATCTTCCGCAGGCTTTGCATTTGTGATGATATCGCCTTTTCGAATTGTCAATTCGTCCGATGATTTAGCGATGTAATC
>MKRS01000029.1 GCA_001897035.1 Bacteroidales bacterium 45-6 | reverse complement strand
AAAGAATCGAGGCCGCTGGATATGTCCCCGTTCCCATAGCCTAATCGGGCAACCATGCCTTTCATTCTCTCCAGCCCCACTCTCCGCGCCAATTCCTGGTAATACCAGACACAAGAATACTTAAGGGCATTCCGCAGAGACAGATCTTGAAACCAATGTTTGAAAGGCTCGTTGGCTAATTTCAACGAATCCTTCGGGTGGCGGATGCAGTCGTACCTAATCACAAACGCAGTATCGGCTATCACGCTGGTCTGTAACCCGATCAGGGAATTTGGAATTTTAAACGTGGAGCAGGGCGAAAACCGTTTCTTGCAATGCTCCGGATTGTATTGGACTGTTCTCCCCGTCCGCAGGTCGTAAACGCTGAATCCTCCTACAAACCCAGCGTAGTCGGAAGTCAAGTCAACGGTGAGAGTTTTTTGTCCGAATGAATCAAAAGCCAGTAAAATAAAGTAAAAAATCAGTATTCGTTTCATTCTCGAATATTTAAAATACACAAAACATCAATTGGCCGACCGCCTCAACACCCATTTCTTCAGTCCACCAAACAGGTACAAAAGCCCGATAAAGATTGCAGCAAGAGAATATGCTGTTTCCAACAACTGGCTTGCCTGCTGTTTTTCGAAATCAAAGGCGAGCTCCCCGATTCCTCGAAGCAAGTAAATTCCAGCAACGACAAAAATGGCCGGTTTCAGAAACGGCAACGGCCTGAACTTGTTATCGGCCGAAAGCCCATAGAATCCAAAAATAAAGAAAAAGATTGCGACAAACACCGTTAGCAAATAAGGTAGCAGAGAGTTCGTTTGGGCAAGCTCCGCCATTTCTTTTTGAATTCCAGTCACTTCAAACATCTTTTCAGCCCAGAATAGCCCAGCGACATGCCCTATCGCAATCAAAATATTGATATATCCGCCAAGTCGAAGCATAATTGCATTAGTTTTGTAGGAAAATGAAATAAGATAGTCCACCTCCGCTTATTGACAAAATTGGCTTAATAGCTTCCGAGGCAACTTTATCTGATGCAAATATACCGATTTATTCGGACCAAGCAGGAAGCATATCGAAGTATTCCGTAAATTAGAAAAATGTCTCTCCATTATCAAAAAGCACATCCGGGCTTCGGCATACTTAGACAAATACCGCGGAAGTAGTATTTTGCCTGCCATATTGTTTTACTATCTTTGCCAGCAGAAAGAGAGGAAACCTTTCCTTTTCGAAGAGGAAAACTGCCTACCGAAGAACAAAAAACGGAGAATGAGCGGACATCAAGTGTTGAACACCCTGGAAGAAGTATTTAAAGGAGTTGTGAACGAATATTATTCTCAGCTCTGTGCTTTTTCTGTCCAATACACAGATTCTCCCGAAATATCGGAAGACATCGTCCAGGACGTATTCCTCAGATTTTGGGAAGATAAAAAATACCTCTTGGCAAAAGGCAGCCTAAAATCCTACATTTTCAATTCAGTCCGCAACGCCTCCATCGACTACATCCGTAAAAACAGAAACCATATTTTCACGGAACTTGAGGAAGCTTCCTATTTGGACGAATCCGAGATAAGTGAAGACAACCTCCGGTTGCAACACGAACGACTCCACGAACTTCTCAAGCAACTCCCTGCACAAGAATATCAAATATTAGTTGCCATTGTGGTGGACAACCGCAAATACAAGGAGGTGGCCGCAGAAATGAGCATCTCCGTGAACACCGTGAAGACCCATCTTTCACGCGCAATGAAGTTCTTGAGGAAGAATAATATTAAATTGCGAACTTTTTTTCTACTTTACTGATATTATTGTCACCCATTCTGCTAAATGTTTCGTCATAGTGATGAAAACATTTTAATTGTACGAGCGTGATGACACCCGAAATATCAAATTTGCTGGAAAAGTACAAACAAGGCTTGCTGACCAGCGGCGAATTCAAAACCCTCGGTAAGTGGATTTCGGAATCAGACGAGAACAAACGTCTGGTGGGCGATTTCATTCAATTCTACAAGGTGGAAGGGAGGTGGAACGCTTTCCGGAATGCCGACCCGGAGAAAGCCTACGAGGCTATATTCACCAAATACCGCCACAAGAGAAAAGTCCGGCGGATTCGCATCTGGAGCGCCGCCGCCAGCATTGCGCTGATCCTGTCTGTGGCGGGAGTTTTCCGTCTCTACGTTTCAAAAAGCAACACAGATGAGTATGCCGTAAATTTTCCGCGGCTAAAAAAACATGTCATGTTCACCACCGCAACCGGCAAAACCAAGATCTTCAAAGACGGGGAGCAATTGGTGTGCGAAGACGACTCGCCTGCTGCAAGCGACAAGGAGCAATACAACCTTGTCAAAACCGAAGCCGGCGCCAACTTCAAACTGGTATTACCAGACCACAGCACGGTTTGGCTCAACTCCAACACTACGATCCGCTATGCGGCAAACTTTTCCAAAACCCGGAAAATCATCCTCTCGGGGGAAGCGTTTTTTGAAGTAACGAAAAACGGATTGCCATTTTTGGTGGAAGTCGATAAAAACACGGTGAGAGTGCTGGGAACACGGTTTAACGTGTCGGCCTACAACGGGCGCAACATGGAAACCACCTTGGTGAGAGGTTCCGTAGAAGTCTCAAACCTGTCGGGCAAGCAACTGCTGAAGCCCAACCAGCAAGCAAGCATTTCGCAGGGCGACAAATTCATCCATGTCAAGGAAGTGAATACCGACATTTACACTTCGTGGATAGACGGGGTTTTCGAATTCCGGAGTATCCCGTTGAGCCAGATCATGGAACAACTGGCACAGTGGTACGACATACGCGTAGTGTATGAGAATCCGCAGTTGAAGGATGTGCGATTCACCGGCAGTCTCTACAAAGGAAATGCACTGGGCTACACGCTACAGATCATAGAGGATATTTCGGAAGTGCAATTTCGAAACGAAAACGGGAAAATCTATATATATAAGTAAAATTTAATTGTTAATTTAATTTGGTTATCAGGCTCATGAAAGAAAGAAAAATGAAAAGGGAGAAATTTCCCTTCGGCAAGAAACA
>MKRS01000028.1 GCA_001897035.1 Bacteroidales bacterium 45-6 | reverse complement strand
TCTGTTCACCAACTCCCACCATTGCAAATTTGTCCACGATTCGGTGGGGAAATCCATGAACACCGGATGAAAATCATTTATCAACGAACCCTCGGTGTGCGGAGGACGCATCTTGAACCAGGATGTATTCCAAAACGAAGGAGTGAGGTATTGCACCACCTCTTTGCCCTTTTCCACCTTTCCGGCAGGCAAAAACAACACTTTTCCCCCTTGATCCAAGATTTGTTTGGCTTTGGTATCCATCGCATCGGTGACATATATCTGGGAAGTATCCGCTGCCGGGAGTTTTTCGGGATAGACCCAGAAATCCCAATTGTTTGAAACGGAAGTGTTTGGAAAGGAAATCCTCAAATTGAGTTTTTGAGCTTTTGAAAATGCTTGGAGAGGAAATTCCACTTCTCCCAAGTTTTGGCAATTGCCGATCTGAATGTCTTGCGCAGGGAAGGTTCCTTCGGCAACTATTTTACTGTAAGTATCTGTAATTTCCCATTTTGTCGGTTGGTTTTTCAATATCTTTTCTCCAAAATGTGCCACCTCGATTCGTGTCTTAAATAGTTCGTTGTTGGTAAAAACAAACTTTTCGATGCGGCTCAGGACTACTGTCGGCGCGCAGAATCGGGTAAATTGCTCTGCGTTGATGTAGCCTTTTTCTTCCCAAAATACATTTAGAAGTCCCACCAAGGCAGTCCCTTGGCCGGAATAATCGTTGAGGCTCAGCAACTGAAATCCGGCATATCCCGGTGTGCGCAATGTTTTCTCTATTTCGTGCTTGTAGCAAAGAGCTTGCAATTTGCCGGATGCTTGCAGGAAGGCTGCCGCCTGGTTGCCGATATGGCGGTCGGCCAAATCTTCGCGGAACAACTCGAAGTTGCGGGCTTTCATCACTCCCGTGTATTTGGGAATCTCCGTGAAATCGGGAAATGCGCACCATTGACCTGTTTCGTGCGACACATAGGGCTGCTTCACGGTATCGATATGAGCCCGATAGTCCGACACTGATTCGGGCAATCGTCCCCACTCCAGGCCCCTCGCCCCCGATTTCACGTGGTATTGGCTTTTGGGCTGCCATGCCCAGCTTCCACCCACGGAGGCGCCGGTATAAACCCGCCTGGTGTCCTTTTCCTTCCAATAGTCCACAAATTTACTCACCCATGGCACCCAGCGTCCACGTGGCTCGTTGCCGATGGCAAACAAGCTGAAAGAGGGCGAATTCCCATACTCCTTCATGATCCGTTTGGCTTCTTCCCACAAGTAATTGTCCACCGGGTATCCATTTCCGATCGACGAACCGTGGTTGGGCCAGCTTGGGCCTTCGGGTTGAATATAAAAGCCGGTAAGGTCGGCCGCTTCAAAAGCCGCTTGGGGTGGGCAATAGGAATGGAATCGTATATGGTTCAATCCAAACCGCTTGCAAATGCGGAACACCCTTTCCCACGAAGCCGCATCCATCGGAGCATAACCTGTCAGCGGGAACGTACAGTTTTCGACCGTGCCGCGAAGTATCGTTTTCTGCCCGTTCACGTAGAAATATTTGCCTTGGATGGTGAATTCCCGCATTCCGAAGCGGACTTCACGCACATCGGTTTTGTCCCCGATTTTTAAAGTTGCAGTCAGCTTGTATAGGTTTGGGTGAAATTCATCCCAAGTTTGCATTTTGTCTCCCAAATTCAGGGTCAGGGTTGTTTCCTCGCCATTTTTTGGATTGAAAACAGCTGCAATCGGACTCACGACATGCTTTGTGTCGCCATTGAAGCTTTCGGCTTGCAAGGTGATTACTCCCGAAGAGGCACCACGAATATCGACTTTCACGACAGCTTTCTTGTTTTTCACATCGGGAAATACCTGTATGTCGTTGATGTAAGTTGCGGGCGTTGTTTGCAACTCCATGCGCCCCACCACGCCGTTCCAGTTGCCTTGTGTTTGATCTGTGATGCTGTGCGAATCTTTGCCCACATCGATGTCTTTGGTGCGGTTGTCGATGCACAAGGTGATGGTGTTTTTTCCTGTTTTCAGGTATTGGGTCACGTCAAAAACGTGCGGCACGGTGAGCGAATTTTGCATTCCCACTTCCGTAGCATTTATCCAGAGGCGGGTCTCGGTGTGTGGCCGCTCCAAGTAGAGGCGGATTCGCTCCCCTTTCCAATTTTGGGGAACGGTCACTTCCCGTTGGTACCAGGCCGGCCCCACGTAATATTTGACGGGAGTCAACCAAAACGGGATTTTCAAATTTCCCGGCTGGCGGAATTTTTCCAATCGGGGATTAAAGAAAAAGGAACTATCGTAGATGCTTGCAGTCCAATTGGTTTCGAGCGTGACTTCATCGCCTTTGCGGTTTTCGGCCATCGAGCCGGGCAGGTATATTTGATCGGCCAACTGGCGCGCGAACCATTTTTCCTTCTTTCCAACATCTTGCCTGTCGATCTCAAACCGCCAGGTGCCGCTCAAGTCTATTCTCTGGTTTTGGGCCAATAGCATCTGGGGAACGGCAAGAAGAAGGAAGGCAATCTTTTGCAGGCGGGTGATTCGGATGGTCTGTTTCATGACAAATCGGTTGAAGCTTATTTTGGAATTCGATTTGGATATATTTTTCCAAATACAAATCTATGGAATATTCAAAGCTTTTCCATGCAATAAGTAAAAAGAATCATTTGTTGTTGTAAAATGTGTAAGCTGATAGCCAATAGCTTTTAGCCATTAGCCTTTTTTATCAGTTAATTGCTAACGGCTATATTTTGGGTTAAAAAAATACGACAATCTATTCTGTTTCCGACAAGATTTTTGAATAAAATTGATCTTGTTTGTTTTAGTTAAGATAATGGAATATATTTGTGGGATAAGGTATAATCAAATAGAATTCACCAACATGAAACATCTAAAACGGGGATTATTCATTTTCTTGCTTGCCTTCATTGTCGTGCTGTTGGCAGCTTCGGTGTATATGCTCAATTTTTCGCTGAAAAGCAAGGTGAAGCCCACGGACGAGGCGGACGCTTATTCCTACCTTTTCGAGCACAAATACCTGCACCAATGGG
>MKRS01000027.1 GCA_001897035.1 Bacteroidales bacterium 45-6 | reverse complement strand
TGCCCGTTGACATACACGACAGAGGTATTTGCCTCTTGCCCCGACCAGAAGAAAATCCGGAGTGAAAGCACCAGAGCGAGGCTGGCGGCAACGCTTGCCCAGACAAAGAAGGGGAGTTTTTTCTTCTTCCGCGCGGGAGGAGAAACTTTTTGCCGTTCCTCAGCGAAGAATCCGAACATGGGTGCATAGGCCCGGTGCTTGTCGTCGATGTTTCCGCTTTCGAAATACTGACGGATAAGCTTCTCTTCTTGCAGCGAGGTTTCGCCCTCGAAGTATTTGTCGATCAATTTGTCCATGTCGCTCATTGCTTCCGTTGATTGATGTTGATAAATTTGTCTCTCACCGCTTTTCTGGCGCGCGAAAGGTTCACCCTCACGGCGGTTGGGTTGCTTCCCGTGATCTCGGCTATTTCCTCCAGCTCGTATTCGTGTATGTCGCGCATCAGCATGATTTGCCGCTGGGTTTCGGGCAGCGAGTCGATGATCTGGCGGATGATGGTTGCACTGTCGTTCTGTTCAGTGTACGTGTATGGAGTAGTCGAATTCACGGCAATGCTCGCATCGTCCAGCCTTACATGGATCCTCTCTGCCCTCAACCTGTCTATGCACACATTTTTCAGCGTTTGCATGGCAAATCCGGCCACATTGGGGTGCTGCGCCAACTGCGACCGCACGTTCCAGAGCTTCAAATAAGTTTCCTGAACAGCATCTTCAGCATCGTCTTCGTTCGCCAGCATGTTTCTTGCCTGGTTGTGCAATTTGCCGCGAATGGATACAACCTCCGATTTGAATTTTTCTAACTCCATACATCTAAGTTACGGATGAGGAAGGGAAATGTTACAAGAGGGTGAGATTTTTTTGGAAACATTTTCCGTCAAGTCCACAGCGAGGTTGTGGATGGTAGAGGTTTTCACAACAAGGGGCAGCCCTCAAGCCACCCCATGCAACGATTCATCATCTTATTTTTTAGAAATTCTCCGCTTTGTTTCCTTCAAACAACAGCATCCACGAAACGCCAAACTTGTCTTGGAACGAGGCATACAGTTCTGCCCAGAATTGCTCGCCGAGCGGCATCTCTATCGCTTTGGCGTCTTTCGATAGCTGTTCGTAGAGCGATCTTGTTTGTGCTGCCGATGAAAGGCCAAGCGTGATGTAGGCGTTGTTGCCGTGTGTGAGTGGGTGGCCGAATCCCTCGATCACGTCAGAACCCATCAGGCAGGTATGCTCGTTGATCCGAACCATGGTGTGCATGATCTTGTTGGCGTGTTCGGGCGGGAGGGGAGGTGTTCCTTCTCCGGCAGGAAAATCACTGTAACGGAGTATGCAATCCCAAGGAGATTGAAAAACTTTTGCGTAGAATCCGAATGCTTCTTCGCATGTACCGTTGAAATTGAGATAAACATCTACTTTTATTGCCATGGCTGATTTTTTTAGGTGAATAATAAAAAGGGAATTGTGTTGTTTGTTGTTTTATAATTTAACAAACTTAGGTGGGAAAAAGTTCCGGCAAGTTATCACCTTTAATTCACAAAAAAAGAACGGAACCATACAGGCTCTGTTCTTTTTATATTCCAGTCTGTCAAAACCTTTCAACCAAACATCGGGACAATCCGTTCCAAACCAGCCACCAGGCGATCTATCTCTTGCTTTGTGTTGTAGAAGGCAAAGGATGCGCGGACCGTTCCTTCAATGCCAAGTGCATCCATCAGAGGTTGGGCGCAATGATGACCCGTGCGGACTGCTATACCCATCTTGTCGAGTAGCATCCCCATGTCGTAGTGGTGAATTTTGCCCACCAGAAAAGAGATGACGCTCGCTTTGTGGCTCGCTGTTCCGATGATTCTCATCTTGTCAAACTGCAACAGCTTTTCGGTGGCATAATCCAGCAACTCCTTTTCATAGGCATAAATGTTTTCGAGGCCAATGCTTGAAACATAATTCAAGGCTGTGGCTAAAGCTGTGGAACCGACATAGTCGGGCGTTCCGGCTTCGAACTTGAAAGGTAATTCATTGTAAGTGGTTTTGGCAAAGGACACCGTGGCAATCATTTCCCCCCCGCCCTGATAAGGAGGAAGCTTGTCGAGCCAGTTTTCCTTGCCATAGAGAACGCCTATGCCGGTAGGCCCGTAGATCTTGTGACCTGAAAATACCAGAAAGTCGCAATCCAGCTTTTGCACATCGATCGGAGTATGCTGCACCGACTGAGCTGCATCGATCAGCACAGGCACGTTGTGTGCATGGGCAGCCTCGATGATTTTCTCCACCGGATTGATTGTCCCCAACACGTTGGAGATGTGCATCACCGACACCAATTTAGTCTTTTCTGAAAATAGTTTTTCGAATTCATCCCAGATCAATTCCCCTTTGTCGTTGATTGGGATCACGCGGATCTTCACACCCGAAATATCGCCTTGTATCTGCCAAGGCACAATGTTGGAATGGTGTTCCATCGTGGAAATGATGATTTCATCTCCCGACTTGCAGAATTCCCGGCAAAAGCTGGATGCCACCAGGTTGATGGCCTCGGTGGTACCCCGGGTGAATATGATTTCGCTCTCTTTGGCTGCATGGATAAAATCGCGCACGGTGCGGCGGGCTTTTTCGTGTTCGTCGGTGGCGGCCTGGCTCAGGAAATGTACCCCGCGGTGAATGTTCGCATTGGTGTTGTAATACATCTCCTCGATCTTCTCCACCACGCAGGTCGGTTTCTGTGTGGTGGCACCGTTGTCGAAATAGACCAACGGCTTTCCATACACCTCACGGGACAAGATGGGAAAGTCTTTTCTTATCTTTTCTACGTCAAACATAGCTCTTCCTTTCTTAAAATGATCAGGCTTGGAAAATCCCAAGCCTGAATAGTTCATATCGCCGCAGCACTTAAGTGTTGCGGCTATTTGCATCCCTTTCTCTGGGAAAAATTATTTACATATAAGGCAATTTCCGCAGCGGGAAACCTCTCCTTTGAATCTTTGCTCCAGCAATTCGAGCAATCTTTCACGCACAGAAGGCACACGGATATGCTGCAAAGATCGGAAGAG
>MKRS01000026.1 GCA_001897035.1 Bacteroidales bacterium 45-6 | reverse complement strand
AGAAGAGCCATCTGCGACAGCTAAAAAAACATGGGTGGAAAAGTTAGGTTTGGAGGCATTTGTATTGTTCAAGCAAAAGAAAATGGCTATCTTTTTTGTTTTCAGCTTGCTACTTGGTGGTGCCTTGCAGCTGACCAATGCCTATGGCGATAGTTTTTTGCAAGACGCCCATGTGTTTCCAAAGAGAGCACTTATCAATAATTTCTCCACGATCATTCTTTCCGTATCGCAAGTTTCAGAAACTTTGTTTATCCTTGCCATTCCTTTTTTCATGAAGCGGTTCGGCATCAAGCGGGTAATGCTGATTAGCATGATGGCTTGGGTGTTGCGTTTCGGACTGTTCGGTTTTGCAGAAAATTCCATATTGGGCTTTGTCCTCATCATCGCCTCTTGCATTGTTTACGGCATGGCTTTCGACTTTTTCAATATTTCGGGAGCTTTGTTTGTGGAGCAGAACACCGATTCCAAGATCCAGTCTTCGGCTCAAGGAGTGTTTATGTTGATGACCAACGGTGTAGGTGCCGTGTTGGGGAATATCATCGCCGGACAAGTGATTGCTAAGTGGTTTGAGAACCCGGCCACACACGTGAAAGACTGGCCCAATATCTGGCTTGTGTTTGCTGGCTACGCATTGGTGGTTGGCATCGTGTTTGCTTTCGTCTTCAAATACGATTACAAGAAAGACAAGCGCCTCCAGGCAAAAATATAGGTTCGATCCGAATCACCTCATTAAATCCCGTTTGTCCTTTTTCTATCTCTGATGTGAACGAAATTGAACCGACGGGGTTTATTGTTTACAAACACTTTCGTAATTCAAAATAAAAATAAATTGCATGAAGATATTTGATAAGCTCAAAAAAGACTACAATACCATCAATCCGAGGCTAAAATCGGGAGCTTTGGACTTGTTCAAATACATTGGCCCGGGTCTGCTGGTCACCGTGGGGTTCATCGACCCTGGCAACTGGGCCTCCAACTTTGCAGCCGGTTCCGAATTTGGCTACACCCTGCTTTGGGTGGTCACGCTTTCCACGATCATGCTCATCTTGCTGCAACACAATGTGGCTCATCTTGGCATCGTGACAGGACTTTGCCTTTCGGAAGCAGCCAACAAATATTTGCCCAAAAAAGCATCGCGGCTCATTTTGTGGTCGGCCGTGGGCGCCTCTATTTCCACATCGCTGGCCGAAATCCTGGGAGGAGCCATTGCCCTGAACATGCTGTTCCATATTCCGATCAAAATCGCCGCCGTCCTGGTCACCATCTTTGTATTCGTGCTGATGTTTTCGAGTTCCTACAAGAAAATGGAACGCTACATCATTGCCTTTGTTTCGCTCATCGGATTGTCCTTTATCTATGAGCTATTCCTGGTGGACATCCAATGGGCAGAAGCCGCCAAATCGTGGGTAACACCCTCTATACCGAAAGGTAGCATGTTGCTTATTATGAGCGTTCTTGGAGCTGTAGTGATGCCCCACAACCTCTTCTTGCATTCGGAAGTGATTCAAAGCCGGGAATGGAACCTGAAGGACGAAAAAGTAATCGAAAAACAATTGAAATACGAGTTTTTCGACACCTTTTTCTCCATGCTTATCGGCTGGGCCATCAATAGTGCAATGATCCTGCTGGCAGCTACCACTTTTTTCAAGTCGGGTACCGTGGTGGACGACCTGCAGCAAGCCCAATCGCTGCTTTCGCCTTTGCTGGGCAGCAATGCTGCGGTCATTTTTGCCTTGGCATTGCTCTTTGCCGGAGTTTCTTCCTCGATGACATCTGGAGTAGCAGCCGGCTCCATCTTTGCAGGGATGTACAACGAACCCTACAACATCAAGGATATTCATTCCAAAACCGGGGCGCTCATCTCGCTTGGGGTGGCTCTGCTGATCATATTCCTCATCAGCGATCCCTTCAAAGGGCTTATCATTTCTCAAGCCGTGCTTAGCTTGCAATTACCCATCACTGTTTTTCTTCAAATACGCCTCACATCGTCTAAAGAGGTGATGGGCAAACATGCCAACAAGCTGTTTACAAAATGCTTTCTTTATTTCATTGCAATCATCATTACAGTACTCAATATGTTGCTCATCGGTAGTTTTATTGTAAAATAATCTGACAAATTGATGATTTAAGCGAACAGCCATATAATAAAACTTAAAAATCAGGTTTGCTTTAAAAAAAAACGGGCTTTTTTCTTTAAAGTTTGGGAATCTCGAATATTTTTGTATTAACAATTCAAGTGCGAGCATATTCGCATTCATTACGTTTGCAATTGATATGCCAGTTGCGCAAACTTTTAAAACTAAAGAAACATGAAAAAGCTATTTTCCATTGCATTAGCAATCGCATTTTTTTGTGCAACATCTATTTCGGCACAAACTCCTGCCGTTTCACAAATGAAGGCTGATAGTAAAAAAGAACTGAAAAAAGCCCAGAAAGAAACCAAACTGGAAGCATCCAAAACGAAAGGAGATGTCATGAAAGCCAAGGACGAGGCTGTGAAGACAAAAACAGAAGCAGCCAAAACCAAAATGGAAGCTTCGAAGACGAAAGGACAAGCCATGAAAGCCAAGGACGAGGCGAAGCAAGACGCCACCAAAGCTAAGATGGAAGCTTCCAAAGCGAAAGAACAAGCAGTGAAAACGAAAAAAGAAACCGCCGCTAAAGTTTCGGCGACCGACGTTCACCTAAAAAAGGATGGTACACCTGACAAACGATACAAGGAAAACAAGGATGCGGTAAAAAAACACTTGAAAAAAGACGGAACTCCTGACATGCGTTACAAGGAAAATAAGTGATTTACAGCGTGTAAGAAACAGCCCGGATAAATTATATAAATCAAGAACTGCGGGAAATTATTCCCCGCAGTTCTTGATTTATACACATAGGTTCATTTTCACTATTTGCCGAATAAGTCGTTGATGTCGAAGAATTTCTGACTGCCCATACCAAAACGAATGTTTTGGGTCATATATGTGTGTAGGTTCGCTTTTAAGGCCGTTCAACTCTATGATTGAGAAGTTAGTTCCTTTCTCTAGCTCCTCA
>MKRS01000025.1 GCA_001897035.1 Bacteroidales bacterium 45-6 | reverse complement strand
TGAGCGTTTTCGGGAAAAATGGCAATCATGCGTAAACGTCCGATTTTCTTAACTTCCTCTACCCGTACTTTTTCTTTTTCGGCTTCTTCCTGCTCCGCTTTCTTCTTTTGCTGTGCTTCCTGAAGAAGTATTGCCACCTCGAAGCTGTCCATATATTGAGGATTTTCGCTGTCGTAGTAGTAACCGATACCGAATTTTTCTTTCAATGGTCTGATAATGTCGGCTGTCTGATAGTCCTTTGTGCGAAGATTAACCAACTTGTAATGCAGTCCCCAATCATTTTTAACAATGTCGTACACTACATATCTGTCATAACTGTAACCCTCCATTTGGATGATTTCGTTTACTTCAACTACCTGTTTACTCCTGTCTATGCTCTTGTTTGCACCTAATAAAAATACTGTACTCATAACTCTAAATTTTAAGGGATTTTAAAAAGGTCAGCAGAATGATAAGAAAGAGGATTATAGCCCCAAAACCTACCAACACGGAGAGGATAGCCCGAAGTATGGGAAAGAATAAATACAGGCCAACTAAAGCCCAAATAAACCCTGTTCCCCACACGCAGAATCCCAAAACCACCAAAACGATTTTTACAACCAATTTTATGCTAATTGGAAGGTAGATTGTCGGTCGTTGTTTCCTATTTTTTACTATACTTCTCATAATTTCTGACTTTTTTTTTCTGCCGTATCGGAGCCGGTGAGTTGTGATCGAGTTTCAGGGGCTATCGGAAAGTAGTGTTTAGCCGAAGACAAGTTTTTTGGGAATAAATACGCTCGCCCGAAAACATGAGGGAAAGAGGAAGATTTTTCACAAAACCGACAGGCTCGAACTTGCAAGCGGCGTGAAGAACACGGAAATACTTTCGCCACTGTAACCGATTACAATGAGCCGCTTTAGTATAAGTAGCTAATAGAGGAAGAAATTATGAGGAGAGAAGTGTAGTAAAAAGAAAGATTGATTGATATACTTTGCGTTTGCTTAAAACGCAGACTTTCCCCATAGAAAGGAAAGCCATAAAAAAAGCCCGTATCACTTTTTTTGAGATACAGGCTTGCTTTGAGTTAATGAGATATTTTTTATTTCGCTTTTGTTTTAGCATAGCATTTACTACCGTCAGGAGATAAGTAGAAATCAAATGTTTCAGCGACGGAACGTCCTTTCGCTTCTACTGAATATTTACATCTTACGATTACAGCAAGAACGTCATTTGCACTCCGCTTATCATAACCATTCAGATTGTCGGGAGAAGCATTTTTAAGTGAATCAATACGGGTATCCATTCGTGCGATATTAGCCGTGTATTCATCAATGTCGGCTTGTTTCTTTGCTTTCGACAGCAGTTCCTTGCTCATATCTTTAGCCAGTTCAAGCCGCTTGACAAAAAGGTCGTTGTCTTTCCGGTACTCTTCGGTAATATAGGCGATACTATCGGCAACGGTTATCGTTCCATGTTCCGCCAGTTCCTCAATCTTAAAATTGAAGTCGGTAGCCGATTTGCCTTTCAACAAATAATCAGTAATGGTTTGTCCATACTTTTTACCGGATGAGTTTGAGCCGCAAGAAACCATTAACAGGGCGACCAATACATAAACTACATTTTTCATCTTTGAATATATTTATACGTTTGAATTAATTTAATATTATGGCAGGGAGTTTTGATGATAAGTTATATATAATCAATACTTCTGCTTCTCTTTTGGGTTTCGTCCGGGTATATTCGGTCAGAGCTTTCATTACCCACTCCCGAAAAACCCGTGCTTCATAGGACGCAATACGATAACTGACAAAAATCAGTGCTTCAAGATTGTATTCCGTTACTTCGCACTGGCGACCATTGTTCTCGGATTTGTGTATCCGGGTTACGTCTTCCTCCCGCAATATGTCCGATTTGAATATAGCCTGAAGGTTATTCCCGACCGAGCTTACAAAGACGTTTAGCAAGTCAGCTATCTCATGCTTTGTCATCCAAAGGGTGCAATTTACGAGTTTCGCTTCAACAATTAGCTGATTATCACGATTTTCTTTTATTCTTATATATCCTCGTTCCATAATCTTATTCTTCATCTTGTTTAACATTAAAGCCTATACGTTTGCGGGGTTTATTCTCTAATTCCTTTTGGGAAGCCAGTTCTGTGAGCGCTTGGTAAATATCGCTAAACTGCATATTGGTTTCTATCATAAAATCCTCCAATTTACGATTTATGTCGGCATATCCCAGTGCATATTGGCGTAAAGCAACAAAAGCCCTCATTATAGAAATGTTTACTTGAATTGCTTTCTTACTTTTCAATACGGATGAAAGCATGGCTACTCCGAGTTCCGGGAACGCCATTATTAATGAAGAGCCGACGTTGTATCCGGGGGGTATCACATTTTGTGACACCCCTAATTTGATTGCTGCATCGCTTTCTTCCCGTGTCAGTTCAAACATAAAGTCAGGCTCCGGAAACCTGTGAATATTGCGTTTAACGGCTTGTTTCAATGCCCTTGTTTCGGTTTCATACAACTTTGCAAGGTCATAATCAAGCATGACACGCATACCTCTGATATCGTATATCTTATTTTGAATGATTTGTAATTCCATAATTATATCTTTTATTGATTAACTGCTAGTTTCATCATAGGTTTGAAAGAAAGGGATTCTTCTTGTTCAAATGTATTTGACCAAAGAGAAGATTTTTCTTCCTCTGAAAGGCTGTGCCACATTACAGATATTCGTTTCACCCTTTCAGGATCATTCGATAACGTTTGTGGCAGATTAAATAAAGCCATCTTTTCGCCTAAAGAAAGACACTCAAATAGTTTATCCAGTTTGGAATTAGACTTAACTCTTTTATCTTCCAATTTTTCAGCAAAAGAAGCCATATCCGTACTAACTTTAACATCGGTTACTCTCGCATATATCTGGGTGGTTTTAATATTCGTATGCCCTAACATCTTCGATACACTTTCAATAGATACGCCTTTTGTAAGCGTAAGGGTTGCAAATGTATGTCTTGCAAGATGATAGCTTAAATTTTTATCAATTCCACAGACT
>MKRS01000024.1 GCA_001897035.1 Bacteroidales bacterium 45-6 | reverse complement strand
TTTTGCGGCCTCTTCGATTATTCCCGAAAACATATCTTCTCCTTCCCTCTTTAAGTTTTATTTGACTGCAAAGTTACGAAATTATACCCATTCTGCATTTCTCAGACAATATATTCTCGTGAAGGAGGCAGATGCCTGAGCAGCTATGTTTTTGTAAAGCAAGAATAAAAGCGTATCTTTGCGCAGGAATTCAACGCCTGATTTGTTACACTCTCAAACCTATTGTTCCGGTGAATATACGCCTGTTTCTATCGCTTCTGCTGTCTTTGATCGGATGCTACGCCTCTGCCCAAGCTTACGACCAGACTTGTTATTTCGGTTTCAGTTTCGAGATCAGCGACAACAATGCCTGGGGCTATGGCGAACCAGTCATCACGCAGGTCGATCCCTATTCCAACGCTGCAAAAGCGGGCTTGAAACCGGGCGATATAATCATGGAAGTAAACGGCAAGGCCACTTATTTGCGGCACTATGACCTGATTGCTTCCTGGCTTTTCGAAGACAATTCGAACGAAGTGAAATTTACGATTCGCAACCTGAACAATACCTTCAAGGAAGTCCCCGTGTCGCGCTACTGCCGAAATTCGGATGCGGTGACCGAGAGCGAACTGGCCGATTGGTATTCCTTGTATAGTGTGGAAGGTAACAACACCAGGCATTTCAGCCTGCCCATGGTGGTGAGAGCCTATTCCGAAGTGGATTTCACCGACTATTACACTTATGATTTCATTTTCAAGGAAAAAACCACCGAGATTGACGACTACATCGTTCATCAAATAGAAAAAGGATTGAACCGGAGGGGGCTAACCCGAGACGTGAACGATCCCGACATCCTGATCCAGATCTATTATTCCTACGAACCGAACAAGAATTACAGGCCTGATGCCCTTTCCGATTCAAAAATTGGAGAAATGCGCTACGACGTCGATTTGCAGCGGATGGTGAAGGTGCCGGTGGATTCGGCAAAGACTGGAGCCGATGCCAGCAACATCAAAGGATCCGTTCATTTTGGCTTCCAGTTCTTTGAAAAGAAATACATCCAGCCAGGGCAGTTGACCCAAATATGGGATGTGGAACTCCAGGAATATATAGCAGGAGATTATTCCTTGCAGGACTATTGCCAGATGCATGTCCCGTTGATGATCGCGGCTTACCCGTACCAGAGCCCGACCTCCGAAATGAAGTATTCCGTTGATTTCAAGGAATACAATTACACCGGGATCAACTTCAACCGGAAGGACTTGTGCACCATCGAAAATGTGGATAAAGATTCCCCCGCTTTCGCCGCAGGCCTTCGGGAAGGAGACAAGGTAATGAGTGTCAACGGCATTCCCTTTGCCCATTCGGCATTTGATTCGAAGAATGCTTATGCAGATTTTGTAGGCGAAACGATGGCTTTCAGAGATATTTCCGCAGGGTTTTACAACGACAAGGTGAAGGATTATTCTTATCCCTGGTACGTTGACTCGTACGGGAAAATAGGGAAAGAATTCCGAAAAAAACATTATGCGGCAGGAATGTCCTACCTCTTTGCCTTCGAAAGGTATGTAAATTCCAAACCGTCGCCCGAACTGACCTTTGAGATTCAAAGGCGAGGACAAGCCTTTTCGTTCAAGGTGGTTCCGCAGAAGCGCAAGTCGGCAAACTTGGTAAATAATAAGTAATTAAGCATATTTTTGGGAAAGTTTCCCAAGGGTTATTTTATAGGTTGATAAAAAAGAGAAATGATTACAGTTTCAAATTTAGGAATTCAGTTTGGCAAAAGAGTATTGTTTCAGGATGTAAACCTGAAGTTTACGAGTGGGAATTGTTATGGTATTATCGGGGCAAACGGCGCCGGCAAATCCACCCTTCTTAAAATCCTGAGCGGGGAAAAAGACCCCACCCAAGGCTCGTTTGCCTTAGGCTCCGGCGAACGCCTGTCGGTGCTTTCGCAGGATCACTTCGCATTCGATTCGCAGACAGTGCTCGACACCGTCATGCAAGGACACACCGTGCTGTGGGAGATTATTCAGGAAAAAAATATCTTGTATGCGAAGGAAGATTTCTCCGATGCAGACGGAATCCGCGCTTCGGAATTAGAGGAAAAATTCGCTGAAATGGAAGGCTGGAATGCCGAAAACGATGCCGCCACGCTGCTCGAAGGCCTGGGTGTCTCCAACGAGTTCCATGACCAATTGATGGGCGACTTGAGCGGGAAACAGAAAGTGCGGGTGCTGCTTGCACGTGCCTTGTTTGGCAACCCCGACAACCTGCTGCTCGACGAACCTACCAACGACTTGGACATCGACACCGTGATGTGGCTTGAAAACTACCTCGCCAATTTCGAAAATACCGTATTGGTGGTTTCGCACGACCGCCACTTCTTAGACTCGGTGTGTACGCACACCGTGGACATTGACTTCGGGAAAGTGAACCTTTTTGCAGGCAACTACTCTTTCTGGTACGAATCAAGCCAGTTGGCTCTTCGCCAGCAACAACAGCAAAACAAGAAAGCCGAAGAGAAGAAAAAGGAATTGGAGGAGTTTATCCGCCGATTCAGTGCCAACGTGGCCAAGTCGAAGCAGACCACCAGCCGCAAAAAGATGATCGAAAAACTAAATATCGAGGAAATCAAACCATCTTTGCGCCGCTATCCGGGAATTATCTTCTCGCCCGACCGCGATCCAGGGAACAAGATTCTCGAAGTGAACGGGCTGGGCAAATCCATCGAAGGCAAAGTCTTGTTCGACAACGTGAGCTTCAATGTGGAAAAAGGTGATAAAATCATTTTCCTGTCGAAAGACCCTCGAGCCATGACAGCTTTCTTCGAAATCATTAACGAAGGGATTGCGCCCGACAAAGGCACTTTCAGCTGGGGACAGACCATCACTCCGGCTTACCTTCCGTTGGACAACAGCATTTTCTTTCAGGACGAATTGAATTTGGTGGACTGGCTGTCGCAATTTTCGGACGACACCAGCGAGATCTACGTGAAGGGATTCCTTGGCCGGATGCTTTTCTCCGGAGAAGAGGTGCTGAAAAAGACCAAAGTACTTTCGGGA
>MKRS01000023.1 GCA_001897035.1 Bacteroidales bacterium 45-6 | reverse complement strand
TACACACGATATTAGTTCGTTAAATACACCCTTCCAATCAGGAACAATTGTTATTAAAGATTTTGCTTGGGTGGCTGCAGAGGCATTTATTATGACAGGTGTTGTTATAGGTGAAGGTGCTATCGTCGGAGCTAGATCTGCTGTATTTAAAAATGTTGAACCTTGGACAGTTGTTGGAGGTAATCCAGCTAAAATATTGAAGAAAAGAATAGTTTATGACAATAAATGAGTTTGATCCAGTTCAAACAATCCCATATTCTACCAAACATAAGTTAAGAATATATGCGTGGAAGTTTGTAAATAAAACGATATTTAGATGGATTCCGAATCAAATAAGAATGCCTCGGATTGTCTTGCTTCGGATGTTTGGGGCAAAATTGGCTAGTTCTGTTTTTATTCATCGCAATTCAAATATCGAGCATCCATGGAATTTACAAATGGGACATCTGTCTAGTGTGGGTGAATTTTCATGGATATATTGCCTTGATAAAGTATCGATAGGGCAAAAATGCACGATTGGTAAAGATTGTTATTTAATAACTGGAAACCATGATGTCTCCGACCAGCATTTTCGTCAAATAACGAAGCCGATTGTTATTAAAGATGGTTCTTGGATAACGACAGGCGTTTATATCATGCCTGGGGTAACCATCGCTGAATTTACTGTGGTTGCGGCCCGTTCTGTTGTTCTAAAGAATAGCGAACCTTATGATATTTTGGCTGGATTTCCTGCTAAATTTATAAAGAAAAGAGTTTTTAATAAATAGTTAGACGATTTTTTCTAATTGTCAATTAATGAGCAAAAATATCCTATTCCTACTCGGCTCTTATCCAAGTTACGGAGGTGTAGAAAAAGTAACCACTATTTTAGCCAATGAATTTGATAAGAGAGGGTACAAGGTCTCTATTGTTTCCTTTGAACAACCTAATCCTGAGTTGGGGGATATGGAACTCGCTCCGACCATTAGTTTGTATAAATTGTCTTACCCTGTATGCACAAGGAAAAATATTGATGCGTTAAGAAGAATAATAGAAGCAGATCAAGTCCAATATCTAATTAATCAGTGGTGTGTGCCTTTCTATGTTGTTCGACTAATAAAAAAAGCGACAAAAGGGATTGATTGTAAGACAATTGCTGTGCATCATAACTTGCCGACCGTCAATGCCCGGATAAAAGAGATCGAATTTAGGCTTGAAAACGGATCGGGAAATATTTTTGTCAATAAGATTCAGCTTTGGGGAGTTCAGCTTTTTTCCAGATTGAGTCTCCGTTACGCATACGATGTAAGTGATGCTTTTGTCGTTTTGTCTCATCTTTTTATTTCTATCACTAATGGACATATATTTAAGTCCAAAGGCTCGAGGATATGGGCAATAAGCAATCCTCTAACTATTGAAAATTCAATGAATGTTTGGACGAAACAGAAAGAGATCATTTATGTGGGAAGGATTGAATATAACCAAAAACGAGTATTCAGGGTGGTTGATGCCTGGAAAGAAGTTCAAAACCACTATCCTGACTGGTGTCTTACGATTGTAGGGGATGGGCCGGACAGAGGTTTGCTAAAGAAACGGATAGAGGACAGAGGAATAGACCGGGTGGTTATTACCGGATTTACGAATCCTCAAATTTATTATGAGAGAGCTTCTGTCTTATTGTTGACATCTGAATTTGAGGGGTTTGGACTGGTGATAATCGAGGGGATGAGCTATGGTGTTGTCCCGATTGTGTATGGTAGCTATCCTTCTGTATATGACATTATAGAATCGGGTATGAACGGATTTGTAACGGATGTTCCCTATACTCAGTCGGAGACGGTAAAATATTTGAGGGTACTAATGGACAACCCGGTATTGTTGGAAAAGATGTCGCAAAATGCGAAGGAATCGCTGTGCCGTTTTTCTGCGGATGCCGTAGTGAAGCAATGGGAGGATTTGTTTAAGAGTTTACAGTAAATTTTATGGACTTATCACATTACAGCGAACCGAAACCACATCATCTCAAACGGATAATTTGGTATTTGGTTAATAGGACCGTTTTCAGATGCATTCCAACTAGAACTTTACGGTCTCTACGTAATTTAATTTTACGGTTATTTGGGGCTAAGATACCATTGCACTCTTTGGTATATTCTTCTTGCACCATTTGGGCACCCTGGAATTTAGAAATGGGAGAGAATAGTTGCATCGGCCCTAAAACGCAAATCTACAATAAAGCGAAAATAAGAATTGGCGATAACAGTGTTGTCTCGCAGGGTGCTTTTTTGTGTACGGCGACACACGACATTACCAAGGAGTCGCATCCGTTGATCTCTTTTCCTATTATTGTTGGTCATAGAGTGTGGGTGGCTGCGGATGCCTTTGTTGGGCCAGGAGTCACGATCGGGGATGGTGCAGTAGTGGGTGCACGTTCCGTAGTGTTTAAAGATGTGGAAGCCTGGACGGTGGTTGGCGGAAATCCTGCGAGATCTATTAAGAAAAGAGCGATGGATAAGGAATAAATTTGCGATCAAATGAAAGGAGAGTGTAAGCGAATGAATAACTGTATAATCCTATTTTGTGAATTAGCGCATTTACAAATTAGCGCATCAGCACATTTGCAAATTCTCATTAAAAAGCATGGAAATGGAAAATCAAAAGAGTCGTGTAAGTATTGCGGCTATTGTGCTAACATATAACGAAGAAATTCATATTGAGCGGTGTCTCCGTTCCTTGGAGAATATCTGTGATGAGGTGTTTGTTATTGACTCATACAGCACGGACAAGACATGTGAAATAGCGGGCAGGATGGGAGCCCAAGTTTTTCAGAACCCCTGGAAGAACTATGCCACTCAGTTTAACTGGGCGATCGAAAATTGTCCGATTCAATCGGAGTGGATATGGCGTATTGATGCTGATGAATATTTGGAAGGTGGAATTGGTTTAGCAATTAGACAAACGATCGCAGCAAGTAATAGCGATATGAATGGGGTGTATGTACGGAAGCGTATAGACTTTATGGGGCGCATGTTACTACATGGTGGCTGGTATCCTTCCTTTCACCTA
>MKRS01000022.1 GCA_001897035.1 Bacteroidales bacterium 45-6 | reverse complement strand
GGGATCGTAATGTCTTCCAAAACAATAGATGGATCGGTCACCGAAACGTTGAATGTGAAGCGGACATAGTTGTCGTAGTCTGTTCCATTCACCGCAAAACCCACGTTGAAACTGAACACCGTTCCGGCCTTCGCATCACTCTTTGGGTTCAGCTTCAAGGTTTTTGCGTTCGTGTCTATTTCCAAACTCATGGCCTGTAAGGAATCAGATTCTTGACAAACGCCTCCGGCTGTGTTGTAATACCAGCCCGTGGAGCCTTTGGTCATTGCGGCTTTGTTCCAGATGTTGCGGGTAGGATTGATGTTGTAGAAAACCACAGACTTGTCTTTCAATCCATTTATCACCTGATCGACAGTCATGTTCATATTACTCTTGAACTTGGCTGCGTAATCGGCTAAATTGATGGTTACCGTTTGAAAGTGTCCAACTCCAAATTCGACAGCTTTCGTGATCAAAGCGGCAGTGTCTCCCCTGAGGTAGGGGCTTTCGCTTTCAGTGTATTTGTGCTTGCTGGACGCATCCTCTACGTTGTCGCTACATCCTACAAATCCAATCATGCAGCAGCAAACCAAAGCATACATTATATTTTTTTTCATATTCTTCATTTTTTAAGTGTTGAGCATTAAATAACAATCATTGTCCGTAGCCCGGATTCTGCACCAATTTTGGATTCCCGTTCATGAAATCTTTCGGGATCGGGAATATATTGCAATGGATGTCTGCCGGATCGGTTTTCGCATTCTTGCAGAACCACGATTTGCCGTTATATACATTCTGGTTTTTCGAAGGAATGCGGAAGCGGATCAGATCCTGGCGACGGTGATGTTCGGCTACAAATTCCCAAGCCAAGTCGTCTAATAAGCCACCCAGCTCAATGTCTGCGCCACCTTCGGTGGTTATTATCCAGTTGTCGTTTTCACCCATTTTTCCTTGATTTTCCCGGTGTCCGTAAGCATATACGCTGCCTCCCTTGAGTTGTGCTACGGTGCGAACAGCTTTGGCCGGAGTGTTCCTAAAAGCGCGCTGGCGAACAGCTGTCACCAAGTTGGCGGCATCTTGTTCGGTTTCGCCTTTGTATCCACCAAGACGGATTTATCAAGCGACCTCCTTCCAGTGGGTAGCACCCGGGGTTGTCGATGCTGTGGATTTCCTTGGTGTAGGATACGGGTGATCCTTCGGACATGAGGGCTTCGCCGGTGCTTGCACTATATTGTTGTCCCAAAGTCCAGCACGAAGTGTACCTAGCATCGTCCTTGTCGTAAGTGTCCAGGAATTGAGGTAGCACGGTGCTTCCGCCTGTTGCCCAGCCATTGAAGTTGAAGGCGGCTCTACCCGCTGAGGATATCCACTTGTTGGCATAGTAGTTTCCACTTGCATATTTTTCTGCGAAAGGAATTCCAAAAATAATTTCGGAACATTTAGATATGTCTTCCTTGAAACAATCAGAATAGCTGGTTGCCAAAGAGAATTTGGAAGCCTTCACTACCTCGTTGACCTCATCGATGGCTTTACCGTACCAGGAATTATCGGAGAAATCATTGAACCAGGCGTTGTGGTTGAGGTACATCTTGGCAAGGAGCATGTTTGTGGTGTAGTCGTTGATCTGCCCCATACCGTTGTCCGGGCCGCATTTGCCCTTGATGCTGGTTAATTCACTCGTGATGAAATCCCAGGTTTCTTGAGGCTTGCTCTGCTCGGGTAGCCAGCCCGCAGGGTGGTTGAATGTGGTGTCTAATGGGATGTTTCTGAATACATCGAACAGGACGTAGTAGTATAGTGCCCGATATCCTCTCAGTTGGGAAACGGCTGTCTGCGAACTTTTTACCCCATCGTTGGCCAACAATTTGTTGCAGGCGTTGATTCCCGAATACGCCCCGTTCCAGATTGTCCAGATGTGGCCGATTTCGGAGTTGAACTGATGCTTGTGCATGGCCACATAAAGGTCTCCCCAACCAATCCCAACCCGGTAGGGTGTGCACCAGAGGTCCGAAGATTCGTCTTGTATGTCGCAATATCCGTTCCAGCCCCAATAGACATCGCGCAGGCTGCTATATACGGGCGAAAACAAACTGGCGGCATCTTTTGCCGAAAAAGTATATTGTTCGGTAGCGATTGTGCTGTAAATCGTTTCGTTCAAATCGGTGCAACTGTGTTGGGAAATTGCAATTGTGCCGAAGAGCATGCACAAAATGTATTTATATATTGTTCTCATATCTATACTTGTTTTTAGAAGGAAAGATTAACTCCAAAAGTGAATGATCGAATCGTGGGGTACTTGTCCCGTTTGTCAAGTCCGGGCGCAAGAGGATCGGCATTGGATAGCTCTGGGTCTAAGCCCGAATAACCAGTGATGCAAAACAAGTTGTCGCCCGACACGTATGCCCTGATGCTTTTTATGTAATTATTGGTCTTGATCGGCACATTGTAACCAAAAGTCATGTTGGTGAGCTTCACAAAATCACCGTTTTCGAGGTAGTAACTCACTAAAGTTTGTTTTTGGGCCGAAGAGAGTGTGTATTGACCTCCGTAGGGTGCCTTTAGCACAGATCTCAAACGATTGTATGCCACCGAATTGTTCTCGTAGAAGGCTCTGGGTTCATTCAGTATCTTGAACCCGAGTTGGCTTGTTAGCTGCATGCTCAAGTCGAAACTCTTGTACCTGAATGTGTTGCTCCAGCCCAAATATACTTTTGGAAGCCCGTTGCCTAAGTATTGCTTGTATTTGGAATCGGTCAATATCTCATCCCCAAGAGGTACCGCTTTCTTTGTTTCGGGGTCTTCGATCAACCAAATGCCCTTTTCGTTTACTCCCACCGACTTAAATCCGAAAAAGTTTCCTACTGGTTTTCCTACTTCCAACCTGTGGGTTGTCATGCTGATTGGTTCTCCAACTCCACCCCAATCAAGAACGTTTGCTGTCTGATATAGTTCGTTTGACAAACTAAGCAACTTGTTGATATTGTGCGAGGCCGTAAATGTCGTTTTCCATTCAAAGTTTTTCACTTGGACAGGGACTGCGTTGATGGTTACTTCGATCCCCTGATTACGCATTCGACCTACATTGGCCAAAGTTTGGGGATATAAATTGGGTGGAACGGGCACCTGATAATTAAACAGCATGTCGGAAGTCGTTTTCGAGTACACGTCGATAGACCCATTGAGTCGTTCTTTTAATACGCCGAAATCCAATCCTATATTATATTCCCTGGAGGTTTCCCACTGCAAATAAGGGTTTGGATTGGAAGCTATCACCAGTCCTGGCTTCCATACGCCGTTTTCATAGTAATATGTGCTGCCATAAGCGTAGGTTGTTAGCGAGGCATAAGAGCTATTTGGTATCACCCCGGTCTTTCCGTATCCAGCGCGCAATTTGAGGTTGTTCATCCATTTCAGGCCTTTTGCGAATTCTTCGTTGCTGATTGTCCAGCCCAGAGACAGGGATGAAAAGGTTCCCCATTTTCGGTTCATCCCAAATTTAGAAGATCCTTCCCTGCGGAAGCTTGCAAGAACGTTGTATTTGTCGGCATAGCCATAGCTGACACGGCCAAAAAAACCTATCAGCCTATTGTCGTTCTTGTAGCTGCCCATGCCCGCTTTGCCGTTCTTCAAGGCTTGTCCTAATCCTAAGTTGTTGTATTCAAAGAAATCGGTGGGAAAATCATAGTTGTTGGCATTGAACCCCTCGTTTACGTTGTATTGATAGCCATATCCGAGCAATCCTTCAATCCGATGGTTACCGTATTTGCCATTATACCTCGACGTGAGTTCCAAATTGTCTGATTGGCTTTCTCCTTCCGAGTGATAGGCATATCCTGTATGGTTACTCATCTTTTGGTCGTAGTAGTTCGACGTGTAATATCCTTCGTCATGGCTGCTCGTGGTTCTTCTGGCCAACATCAGGTTTGTCTGCCAGCCCTTTATTGGCTCAAAGGTGGCGTTGCCTGTCAGCTTGGTGTATTCAGACTTGAATCCACCAGTACGTTCCTTGATCATTCCAACAGGGTTGTAGTAATATAACACTTTGAAATCTTCCGAATAACTTCCGTCGGTATTATAAATTGGTTCGGTGGGATTGTGTATGATCGCTTGGCGGTATATATTTGAGGCACCATCGTTGTTGGCATTTGTGGCACTGTTCTTGT
>MKRS01000021.1 GCA_001897035.1 Bacteroidales bacterium 45-6 | reverse complement strand
GTTTGCAAACAACGTGCGGCGTTTGGCTCGAAAAGAAACCGCCCCACGTTGTTTGCAAACTTGGGGCTTGCGTCCACTTCCTCCTCCATCAAGAAAGAGAAAGTTTCTGGTTCCGAGTTATTGGGATAATTCACGGCATGGATTCTCGTATCTTTGCCGGAACACGATTTTTTCAAGAGCAATTCCTTCACTTCGTTTTGAATGGCTACCACATACACCTCGGAGATGTTTTTCAAAGCACGAATAGATGCCGAAATGTCGAGCATGGGAGAAAGTTTGATAAGCGTTTGGCGCGACTTTTCGGCCAGCAAATCATCTATTTCCTTCAAATTTGGGGTGCAGTCTTCCAACAGCACGGTTTTCCGTCCTGAATCGGCACGCCGGGCTGGATCGACGAAAATGGTATCGGCCACAAAATCCATCTTCTCCAGAAATGCGACACTGTCTTCACAAAAAGTCTCGGCATGATCCAAGCCCAAGGCTTGAAAATTGTGCCGCGCCAACAATTCAAGTTCGGGCTGCCGCTCCACGTAAAGAGCTTTCTGAAAGCGTTGCGCCATAAAAAAGAAATCCACCCCGAAGCCACCGGTCAGGTCAACCAGAACATTTCCTTCCACCAGCGAGGCTTTGAAGCGCGCTGTGGTTTCGGACGAACATTGCTCCATGGATACTTGCGGTGGATAAAGTACCTCTTGGCAAGCCGTCCAAGTGGGGATCTTCTGCGAAGCAATGCGCCGCCCCTTGAGTTGCTGCAAGGCAAAAGGCATGTCTATGCCGGGAAATTTGGCAGACTGGAGGGCGAGATGCTGGAGATTGTCATCCCGATGCTCGGACAGGAACTGTTTTAACGGAAGGGAAATCATTTCTTGACACGAACAAATGAACTCAGCGAACTGCCTTTTTTCGACGAATCGGGCGCAACGGGGCGAATGGTGTCTCGGCGAACCGCATCGGCATTTCCCTTCTTCCGTTTCCTTGAAAACAAGTCGCTAAAGGAATTAAAATCGCGCTTATATAGAAATCCTACGCCTTGGGTTTGCAAGGTAGCACCGGGATTCGCATAGTAATAATACTTCTCGTTCAAATGGTTGTAGGCTTTGAGCCTCAAGTTTCCCGATTTGTTGAGGAGCATTTCCAGATCGACTTCCCCGACAAAGGCGTTTTGGGTTTGCAGGTTGTTCCGGTATCCGAAGTTTCCGTTTATCAGCAAACGGTCGTTGAGCAACTGGCTCGACAGGAGGAGTTCCACCTCGGTGTTTGTAAAGGCGGAATTACTCGTCCGGATATTTGTCCCGAACTGCCACCTTTGGTCAATCTGGCTAAGTATGTTACTCAAATTGGAGGAAAGCGTGGCTGAAGCCACGGACGCAAAATTGGTGGTCCGGTTGGCATTGTCGGCCAAATTTTCAGATGGAGTATAGAACTTGGACAGCAAAAGCAGATACACAATCTGGCGGTTCATCATGTCCTCGGAGCTAATCAGGCTTTTCACTTGCCGCTGAATTTCGGAGTCAACAGTTGGTAATGCCAAATCGAGACCGACATTTGGATGGCGCAACTCTCCCGAAATGTTCAACAGGCATTGCACCGCCACGTTGGTCTGACCAGAAGTCTGGGCAATGGCCTGGCTCAAGTCGTTCAAGTTGGCAGTCAGTTTGTACATCGCCTTTATGTCTAAGTTTGCGGCATAAGGATCTCCCCGGAACTGCACAGAACTTCCATCCTCGATGGAGAAACGCTTTTCCATGATGCGTTGGAACGTAAAGTTGTAGGTTCCTTTGCTGATGACATAGTTGCCATAAATCTTCGGCTCGGACTTCATGTCCCATTCAAACTGGATGTTTCCGCTACCGTTGCCCTTCACTACATCGCCGCTCACCGGATCCATCACCAGTTCTACTGTGGCTTCTGGCGTGGCGTTGATATAAAAATTCATAAACACATCCATTCCCGAACTCTTCTTCTGGATGACGGATGATTTTTTGGTACTGGCCGTGTCAATTTTTTCTTTCGGTTTCTTATACGATATGAAGGAATATTGTGTGGCGGTCTCGTTCATGAAGTTGAGGCGCAGAAACGAATTCGCTTCCGTTTGCATCTGCATGTTCAGGTGCACCGCCTGCTCGTCGCCCACAATGCTACCATTACCGGAAGCGAAAAGCTTGCCGGAAAAAGAGGGATTCATTTTCTCCGTTCCATTATAGACGAGAAAATCGTGGCTATCCATCCCGATGTTGTAGGTGATGTCGTCAAAGAAATTGTGGCTCACCTTCCCGCTGCAAATGGCCATATTGCCCGATTCGTCATAAAACTTCACCTTGTCGAAGAATATCAAGTCCTTCTTCATGTGGATGGTGTCGGCAAAAGAATAATTGGTGTTCAACATCCCCACTCCGATGGTCGCTTTCTCGATTGCAGCGTCCCCTTCCACCGTGACATTGCTCAAGTCTCCAAACAACCGTACTTTTCCAGAACCGATTCCTTCCACGCGGTTGAAAAGCGTGGAAACATACTTCTTAATGAAGCCAATGTTGATGTGGTGTGCATCAAAATCGACGGAAAGTTCCCTCGACAATGGATTGATGAAACCATCCACATAGGTTTTGTCTCCCGCGGCGTTCGTGATGTTCCCTTTGAGCAAAATACGGCTGGTCTGTTTTTCCAACTCGCTGTAAAGTTCCAGACTTCCCAAAGGGGAATCATTGAACTTAAAGCCTTTAGCTTTCAGGTTGCAAGTGTAGTAGGGCTTGCCCGAAAAACTCGCCGCAACTATTTCACCAGAAGCCAATCCCCCGAAGTCCAGAGCCTTAATTTTGAGCATCTTGAAAATATACTCCAAGTCAATATTGTTCAAATCGGCTGTCAATTTTTGTTCGGGATCTTTCGCCGAATACGAACCGTCTATTTTCAATGACTGGCTGCCCGATCTGTTTTGAAGAACGAAATTATTAATAGAAATGACTCCCGAAGCAATCTTCACATCCGATCCGTGGAGGTTCCAAATGGAATCGTTCAGGATCAAGTTCCCAGGCACAACCTCGATCAATGTCTGAAGTTTA
>MKRS01000020.1 GCA_001897035.1 Bacteroidales bacterium 45-6 | reverse complement strand
GGAGGCGGTTGTAGGCCAGGCTCAGCTGGGCATGGCACAGGCCAAGCTGCGCCAGCAGTAGAAGGACGGTGAACGCGGTTTGCTTCATGATCTATGGTTGTTTTAGAGGAATTTAATTCAGGGAAAACGTTGTATCGTATGTGTCAATAATCTTGTGGCAAATATATACGGAATTTTAATTAAAAGCAACACGTGAAGCTCCATATATAGGGTGTTTAACATTTCGACAGCCTACAATCCACTTATAAGCAGGCATTTGCAAAATGGGTATATAGGTCGGGATGTGAAAGATTGCTAACGAGGAGGGGATTCCGGGAGGGATCGGAGGGTGGATGGAGCGCATTTTTGGGAGGATAGCTTAACTACGGCAGGCATTGAAAATCGATATAAATGTTTTTGTGTTTTTCCCTACCGATCATTTGCCCCCGAGGATAGGCAGGTGAGAAGATGCCCATCTTAATATTGCTTTTTCACTTGGATTTTAGGCACATTCTTAAAATTAACGTAAGTTCGATATAATGTCAGTGGTTTTTGCAATCTGATTTGCTGTAAATAAGATATATGTCTGATTTTTATCGTTTTGTTTGACTCCGAATGGAGTCAGATGTTTGTAGAAAACAGATTTTGCTACAAACATACGACCCGAAAACGGGTCGCGCACCTTTTCGTATTTATAGAAATATTTGATCACCCATTTCCCTCACTGTATCGGATCTGATCCAATAGCCGGGGTACAATTTCCATATCCACCCCCATTTTGCGAAGGATTTCCTCGTCCTCCCGGAAATGCTTGACGAAAGAGTCGTAGCTTCCCGCTAATTTCAAGGATTGCACATAGTTTTCCACGGCCAGCTTCAGGCGGTTGGTTCGCAAATAGATGTGTCCAAGGTTGAGGTAATCGTGGAGGGATGGTTTCCCGGCAATCAATTGCTGGTAATAGCTTTCCGAAAGGTCGAGCTTTCCGGCCAGCAAGGTTGTCCAAGCAATGGGGCGTTGCGTCTTTGCATTTGCCGTGTCGGTGAATTCCACTTTGAAGTAGCAGTTCAGGGCTTCGTTGTATTCGTCCATATCGAGGAAGCAGTGGCCGATATTCATCTGTATTCCGGGATTGTTGGGCTGCAGAGCTTCGGCACGCCGAAAATATTCGAGGGCGATTTCTGGCTTTTTGAGCAAGCGGTAGCAGTGTGCCAGCCGCTTGATAGTCCAACTATTGTCGCTATGGAGGAGGTCGGCTTGCTTGTAGGCTGAAACAGCTCCTTCTATGTCGTTGAGCATTTGCCTGCAGTAGCCTATCTTTTGCCACCATTCGTCGTGTATCTCTTGATTCTGCCCGATCAACAGGCTGTAAATGGCTTCGGCTTCCCGGAAGTGGTTTTTGTCGAAGCAATACATTGCCAGCCGTGCCATGGTGGCCTGCTCCCTGATGAGAGGTTTCAACGAATGGTACTGGTAGAAATTGGCGTTGAAGGTGAAAATATCGTCAAAGCTATCCCTTCTGGGAAAGAGCTTGAAGAAGCGGTACAGGTTCTGGATGTATTGGTTGGAAATGATTTCGTCGCTGATGCGGGGATTGAATAGCATTTCCTCTTTCTGCAGTTTTTCGAGTTCGCCCGACTCTTCGCCCAAGCGCATGGCGATCATCTGGTGCTGCTGCTCAGGGATTTGTAGCAAGCTCAGGCAAAAGGAATATTTGTCCGAATCGCACATGTAGCCCGATTTGGAAACAGCCGTGAGCAGCACGTTGTTTTTGTTGCCCGAGGAAAGCTCTATCAATTGCGAATAGGAGGTGTGGAAGGGGAGAAACCAATTGTTCAGTTCTCTGAAGAACGGGAAATGCTTCAGGTTGGCAAACGTGGAATGAAACACGTCGGCACCTTCCAAATGCAGCTCGGAGTATTCCTGAAGCTTTTTGGACAGGCCGGAAGCATCCAGATCCTTCTTCCAGTCGGGATTTTTATCGGAGAGGTCGTTCTCGTCCGTAAAATCCTCTACGTTGAGTTTCCGCCCTATCTTGGTGCTGAATTTCATCATTTCGGGAATAATCTCGTCGATCATTTTCCGGCTGATACTCTCCGTCTGCTTCGAACGGATCAATTGTACAAGGATAGTTTCCACGGCCTTCTTGAAGGTTTCGTTTTCTGCCGCCAGTTCCAACTCGTGTTGAGTGTCGGGATAAAACCGCAACCGTTTGTCGTATTTGATTATCACAAACACGAGTCCCACAAGGGCTCTTGCGCGAATTTCGGCATGGGCCGCTCCTGATGCTGCAAGCAGGACCGACAATTTGCGCGGGTCGAAACGGTGCAGAAGGCTTAGGGTCAAGGCCGATACAAAGAGGCATTTGTCGGTGACGCCAAGCTCAGGATTGCGGACAAAATCGAAGTAATCGTCCTGGCTTTCAGCGGAAAGGCGAGATGAGACAAAAACCGTGTTGAACAGGTCGGCGGCCAAGCGTTCTTTTTTGACTGCCAGGTGTTTTAGTTTCGCCAATTTGTCATCCTTTTCCCCCATCAATTCTGCCAGCCTAAACTCTCCTTCTGTCTCCATCAAGGCGGATTTGTATTCGGGCAAAGTTGGCTGATTTCGAAACGATTCCAAGCGGAGCTTTTCGTAGAAAATAGTGGGTGAATCGAGACCCATCAATTCATCGGCAGCATCGTCTGTCAGCTCATAGAGGGTTCTCATGATGCCGGCAAACACGTCCTCTCGGCGAGGATCGGCAACGCCATCAAACTGGTAACTAAGCATGTATCTGTAAGTGGTTTCCAGTTCACTCACTTTCTCCGTGATCTGCCATTCACGTAAATTCACAGCCAAGACGAGCAGTTGCGCACATGCTTCCTTGACTTCATTCAGAGCCAGCAATTCAAGAATCCTGTTCCGTATATTTTGTACTTCGTTGTAGTTCATATTCTTTCTTTGTCTTACGACTGGAAAGTTACAAAATTTGTGCCATAAAACAATTTCAGGTGAAACAGCTGACTAACTGGTGATGACGAGCGAGGAAGGCAGCCTGTCTTTCCAGGGGAAATCGGACTTCTGCAATTTGTTCCAGCTTCTGAG
>MKRS01000019.1 GCA_001897035.1 Bacteroidales bacterium 45-6 | reverse complement strand
AGCGAAATATATACAAAATGCAGCTAATAGCTCAAGGCTAACAGCTAAAAGCTATCCATTGAAGAAAAAAGAAAGGATGCTGTTCGGGAAAGAATGTCGATAGCGAAATTGCCGAACCAACGGCCGGCGTCACTAAATATATCTTCAGGAACACCTCCGACACAGCATCCTTTGCTTGTGATGCAATCTTAAATGCTGAATTTCAATCCTGCGAAGTAAGTCCGGGGAAGAGCTGGGCCGTAAATGTATGACGCATCGCGATATTGCCCCTTGTCGAAATCCTTTTGGTAACTGTTGAACACGTTTTGTACTCCCGCGTTTAGCTGCAAGGTAGTCGCATTGTGTAACTTGAAATTATAGGCAAGCTTTAGGTTGAGGTCATAAAAATTCGCCGTTTCCTTTTCCGCATCCTTGGCGATGTATCCCGCAAAGTGCTGCACCAACATGCTCCCCGTATAAGTTCCTGAAAGCGAGATGACCATCGGCTTGGTTGGTTGGTAATTGGCTGTGAGGTATCCGTATTGGTTGGGAGTGCGGAACATCCTTTTGTGCGGGATGAGGTTCGTATTTTCGCTCCATTGTTGCGCTTGTTTGTATTCACTTTTCTGGAAAGTCATTCCGAACTGCACTTGCACTTTTTGAGTGGGTACAAATTTTCCTTCGAGGTTGATGCCCTTCACCACGGCACCAGCGCCATTCGTCCTTTCCAATATCAAATTTCCTCCGCTATCTTTGCCCATCTCCTGAAGTACAAACACGTTGTCGAGATTTGTATAGAATCCTTCCACGAGGAGATTTGCCTTCGTTTTCCCGAAGTCTTCGTACAAATCCACCGATGCACTATAACTTTGGGATTCTTCGGTTTTCAGGTTCGGATCGAGTTCGATGAGGGATACATGCCCGCCCACAGCGGTGATGTGCAAGTCTTCGTCGAAGGCTTGGGGCGCCCGGAATCCGCTCGAATAACTTGCCCTGAAGTTAACATGTTCGCTGGGAGCATAGCGGAAATTGAGGCGGGGACTGATGATGGGGTCTTTTATCCGGTTGTGCTTGTCCAGTCGCACTCCGAGCAGGATGCTCAGTTCCTTGTTTTTCCATTCGTTTTGTGCGAATGCGCTTTTTGTGTGCACATGTTGGTCGATGGTTCGGTCGTAGCCGAGTTGCTCATCATTCATTTTATCGCTGCTGTATTCCGCACCGGTTGTCAATTCGGCGGGCATGAACAGGAGCTTGTCCATCGAGTAAGTATATTGCGCTCCCGCCACGTAGGTGATGTCGGAGGTTTTTCCATAGGCATTCGGATCTTTTTGCGCCCCGTAGTAGCTTTTGCGGTTGATGTTCTGGATGGAGGCGTACACACTGAAACGGTGCTTGTTGTTTTTCGAAAAAATATCGTACTTCATCCCTCCCGTATGAATGTTATGTTCTATCTGCTCGGTTATGTCTGCTTCATGAGGAGGCAGGTCGAGTTTGTTTCCTCCTCTGCGAAATTCGCCCAAGTTGTGATATTCAATGGTTAGCTTGGAATAGTCGCCCGTCTTGAAAAAGCCTCTGAATCCGACTGTCTTGGTGTCCAATTTTCCGATTTCCGTAAAACCGTCGCCGTCGTAGTCGAAGGGGCTACGCTGGCGCGAGGATCCAAATATCATTATTCCGGCACTATTGTCATCGCTCACCACCGATGCGTTGAAGGTGGTGTTTATGTCCGCTTTTTTACCTCCGGTGAGGCTCGTTGAGTTGGACACTGTGGCGGAATTTGAAGTCGGCTCTTTGGTGATGATATTGATTACTCCGGCAATGGCACTCGATCCGAACAAAGCCGAACCTCCGCCACGCACCACCTCCACACGTTCGATCATGTTTGTCGGTATTTGCTCTATGCCATATACTCCCGCCAATGCGCTGAAAATGGGGCGACTGTCGATCAGTATCTGCGAATATGGGCCGTCCAGCCCATTTATCCGAACTTGCTGGAAACCGCAATTCTGGCAATTGGTCTCTACCCTTAGCCCCGGTTGATAGTTTAACCCTTGCGCAAGGCAAACGGAGTTGGTGTTTTCGAACAGCTTAGGGGTGATTAGGTTCACGATAGTGGCGGCTTGCTTGCGGTTCACCTCATTTCTGTTAGCAGAAACTACCACGCCGTCCAATTGCACGGCATCTTCTACTGTTTCAAAATTGACTTCCATGTTTTTGCCGGCCGTCAGGATTATTTCTTTTTCAACGGGCTTGTATCCGAGGTTGGTGAATGTGATTGTCTGCTTTCCGGTGGGTAAATTTTTCAGGTGATAATGCCCCGTGGCATCGGCCATGGTGCCTATTGTTGTCCCTTTAATCGCTACCTGGCAGTAGGGAATGTGCTCCCCTGTTAATTTGTTCACAATGTGGCCGCTAACATCGGCGAAGGCGGCTTTTTCAGCAAAAGCGGAAATCGCGAGCAGCACTGAAAAAAGTGCCACGAATATTTGTTTCATGTTTTTTCCTAATTATAATGTTTGAAAATGATAAAAGTAAATTAAGCTACGGGTAAAAGGCGGGTAGGGGGAGGTGCGCGTAAGCCATTGGACTCCAACGGTAGGCGATGATTTGTTGATTCTCGAGCTGGGAGAAGAATCGTGTGGTATGTTGCCTTTGCCGACACGCAAAACGGGCCCGCACTCAAGGTCGTGGACAAGAATTGGGAAAGTTCCGAGATCAGTATGAATGCAGCCTTGGAGTGTTGGTGACTCGATGCTGGTTGTTTTGAAGATGGAAAGTAAGGATGTGAATGGACGATGATCTGGCCATTTACAAGGTGGGCATGTTCAAAGAGGGTTATGCTATTGTAGTATCCCACGAAAAGGACCAGCAAGCAATATATCGTGTACCTATTACGGAAAAAGTTCATATCCTCCATTTATTGTTGCAAAAGTACGCTATGCGTGATGCTGCAACAATACCTAAACGTGGGGATTATCTCAACCCAAAATCACCATTTGTGGTGAGCAAGGAGGCCACTTTTAGCAATTTGCAATTAGCTGTTAGAAAAGGCTAATAGCTAATTGTTATCAACGCTTTACTTTCTATTTGCTGGCA
>MKRS01000018.1 GCA_001897035.1 Bacteroidales bacterium 45-6 | reverse complement strand
GAAAATGCGTTTGTTAGAAAGCTTGCGGTCGAGTTGAAGTTCCATGTTGCCTGTACCCTTGAATTCTTCAAAGATCACGTCGTCCATCTTCGATCCGGTTTCAGTCAATGCCGTGGCGATAATGGTGAGCGAACCGCCGTTTTCGATGTTACGGGCTGCTCCAAAGAATCTTTTGGGCTTGTGTAGGGCGTTTGCATCCACACCTCCTGTCAAAACTTTACCGGATGCTGGTTGCACGGTATTATAGGCGCGGGCAAGTCGTGTAATCGAATCTAAAAGGATGACCACGTCGTGGCCACATTCCACCAATCGCTTCGACTTGTTGAGCACAATTTCTGCAATTTTCACGTGCCTGTCGGCCGGTTCGTCGAAAGTGGACGCGATCACTTCAGCGTTCACACTTCGTTCCATGTCTGTCACTTCTTCAGGACGTTCGTCGATGAGCAACACGATCATATACACTTCGGGATGATTGCTGGCAATGGCATTGGCAATATCCTTCAGCAAGGTTGTCTTACCGGTTTTGGGCTGTGCCACGATCAATCCGCGTTGCCCTTTTCCTATCGGAGAAAAGAGATCGACCACACGGCTCGACAAACTGTCGTTGCGTCCTTTGGTCAATTGGAATTTTTCGTTCGGGAAGAGCGGTTTCAGATGGTCGAAGGGTACACGGTCGCGCACTTCTTCGGGGCTACGTCCGTTGATTAAGTCCACTTTCACCAGCGGGAAGAATTTTTCCCCTTCTTTTGGCGGGCGTATCGGACCTTCCACCACATCTCCTGTTTTTAAGCCAAACAAGCGAATTTGTGATTGTGAAATATAAATATCGTCGGGTGAAGACATGTAGTTGTAGTCGGACGAGCGGAGAAAGCCGTAGCCTTCCTGCATGATTTCCAAAACGCCTGAAGCGGTAAGGATGCCGTCGAAATCGAATGCCTTGTCTGATTGAACTGGTGCGGGACGTTCCTGTTTGGGCTGCTGGGGAGCCGGTTGCTGTTTCACTTGAAACAGGTCGCGTGGCATGGAAGAGGCATCTGTTGGTTGAACGGGTTCTGGAACTGAGGGAATTGCCGGAGTGCTTGCTTGGGTATCAGCTTCGTCGTCGTCAAGTTTCAGGCTTGCCAATAAAGGAAGCGGAGGAACTGGTTCGGAAGTTTCAGTCGATACTTTTTCTTTGTTTCTTGGTTTGAAAACCAATTGAGTAGGCCTTGTGGACAATGTTCTTTGAACGGGAGCTTCGGGTTGTTTCTGAAGATTTTCCTCTTTCACCTCGATCGCTTCAGTTTCTTCCTTTTTGTTGTTTAGAGGCTTGTTGCTGTTATTGTCGTTTTTCTTTTTCATAAATGGGCGTTCGTTGGCGGGCTTTTTTGTGGCCTCAACTGCTTGTGCCTCGGTTGTGTCAACCACGGTAGCTTGTTCTGGCGCAGCTTGATTTACGGGTTTCTTTTCGGCCTTCACGTACACTTTGCTGCTTTTGTTTGTATCTGTACTGGCATGGTTCTCTGGCTTTGTTTTGGGCTTGCTTTTTGCCGGTTTTTTTTCCGAAACGGTATCTTCTTCGATGTAACTTTCGGAATTTTTATTTCTGGACTCGATGATAGCTTGCTCGTCCAGTATTTTATAAATAAGTTCTTCTTTTTTATATGCGTCGGGACGTCTTATACCTAATTCTTTAGCTAAAGCCCGAAGTTCGGTCGTAACTTTTTCGTTTAGCTCTAAAATATTATAAACAGGCATGAATTATTTGATAGTTAAGTTAGTAAAATATACACAGATACGAGGTAAGAATACAATGGATTATTCTTTGGTTATTAAGTCATAAAAGAAATAATAAAAAAGGGATTTGAATGAATAAAGCAGTGAAGAGTTTCTCGCTTTATTTGTGACAAAAGTATATCTTTTTTCTATTCATACCAAATTCTGAAGAGTCTATTTGTAAAAAAAAACGTAAAAAGTGGATATTTGGAATTCGAATCGGGATGCGGCGAGATTGCTGTTCAAGCTTAGGGTTGGTTTTATAGCTTTTATTTGTTGTTAATGTGTTGATTTATAGATATTTTTAATATTTTTCGGGTGCAAGTGTCCACTTTGAAGCGGTTGTCGGGGCGATGTCCCACAATCCAGACGACTTTGTCTTCGGAGGTCAAAATCCACGACGACTCTTTGTCGGCGATGCTGAACTTGTTGTCGCTGAAGTAGTCGCTGAGTTTCTTTCTTCCATCCATGCCGAAGGGGATGAACCAATCTCCTTTCTCCCACCGTCGGAGCACCAGCGGAAAGGAAACCTTGTCCCTGTCGATGCATAGTGTGTGAGGGGATTTGGGAATCGTGAAATTCTCCAAGTTGTTGATTGATTCTATGTTTAAATGAATGGGGAAATCCAAACGGGTTGCGTCTTCTTGGATGGAATAGGAATCGTCGCAAATTGCGGAAATCTTGTCAACAACCATGTCGTCGCGGTTTTTTAGCAGGCGGTAAGTTGGTGAAAAGAAAATTTTGCCGGAAATACCATTCAAGGATCTATAAATCTGGGTGATTTGGTCAGAATTGAATCCGTATGGTGCGAGAATTTCAAAAAGAAGGGCTTCCGGTTCAAGGCATTTTTCCAGTTCGGCAATCAAAATGCGGTTGTCTGGCATCACTCTTGTCTTTTCCAACCGAATGAAGCTTTCGTATATATTCTCCACCTGAGATAGATGGTACGACATGCGGGCAATGGTGTTTTTGACGGATGGGTTGATCTGTTCCATCAAGGGCAGTATCTCCAGCCGGATTTTATTGCGCTGGTACACCGTTTCCCCATTGGTGCTGTCGTCCACGTAGTTGAGGGAATGTTCCTCTATATATTGGTTGATTTCAGTTTTCGAGAGGCAGAGCATGGGGCGGATGATGTTTCCATTCTTGGGTGAAATCCCAGTCAGGCCTTTGATCCCCGTTCCACGAATCAGATTCAGCAACACCGTTTCCGCCGAATCGTCCTGATGATGTGCAATGGCCACATGGTGGATTCCGAGTACGTTGCAGAGTTCCTCAAACCAGTTGTAACGAAGTTGTCGGGCAGCCATTTCGATGGATATATGCTCCT
>MKRS01000017.1 GCA_001897035.1 Bacteroidales bacterium 45-6 | reverse complement strand
TCCATCAGCTTGAATTGATATTTCGAACGATCGTAGAGGCAAAGGCCGTTGGAGGTGCCCGCCCACATGCCTCCCGAATTGTCGAAGGACATGCAGTTCACCTGATTGCTGGGCAAGGACATTCCCCTCTCATCCTGAACCTCGTAGTTTTTCCATTGTCCACTGCGGGAATCCAGCCGATAAATCCCTTTTCCTAAAGTGGCAAACCAAATAAATCCGTTTTTGTCCTGTTTCATATCGAGCGTTGTGACTTCTAATTTCTTGATGCGGGTAAAATCGTCGGTAGCCCGGTTATAAAGATTCACCCCTGACATGGTTGCAACCCATATCTGGCCTTGATTGTCCTTCAGTATGGCATATATACTGCCGCTATCCAAAGAGCGATTGTCTTTCAGTATGGAATTGTAGCATCTGAAACGCCCTGTTTTGGTATCAAGCACATTCAATCCTCCGGAATAGGTGCCGATCCAAAGCCAGTCGTTGTCCCAGCAAAGTGCATGAACATTGTGGTAGGAAATACTGTTGAATCCGGGCTTGGGAAGATAGGTGGAAAACAAGCCTGTAGCTACATTGAGCATGTTGAGGCCGCCATCGTCAGTAGCTATCCAGATATTCCCCTGTTTGTCTTCGGCAAAACGCCCGACAACCTTTCCTCCGATCGAATTTCGATAGCGCGAATGGGTGTAGCGTTGGAATAGGCCGCTGTTGGGCGACAAATAATTCACCCCGCCGAAATAGGTTCCGATCCAGATACCCCCTTCCCTATCTCGGAAAATAGGATATATGAATTTGTCAGAAATAGATGTCGGATCAGATTCGTCCGGCTTCAAAAGCTGATGTTCGAGCGTTTTCGTGTCAAAGATGCTCAAGCCCTCGTCGGAGCCTATCAACAACACGCCCGGACGCAGTTCGCTCAATTCGTGCACATGAAGGATTCCCCCGCTCTTCTCGGGCGACAGGTAAGAGACCAATTGTCCAGTCTCCGGATTCAGCTTGCAGATTCCCTTGTTCCATGTTCCTAACCATATTTGGTGGTGCGAATCTTCAAAAAACTTATAAATCGTCAGCTTAGCATTCAGTTTCGAATAAGCCCGGAAACAATCGGCCTTCCTGTCTAACAGGAACAAAGGCTTCTCGTCCGACTTGAAAGATACCCATACCCTGTCCTGGCTGTCCACGAATACCTGAGTCAACACGTCAAGACGGACAGATGCCCCTCCATCTACCGACCGGTTGTATCGTTTAAGCTTCTTTGTTTTGGGATCATAGCGCACCACACCTTGTCCGTAAGTCGAAATCCAGATACATCCCGACCGATCCATCACCATGTTGCTGACATTCAGATTGACGACTTCTTCGCCAGGGATCCGGGTCTCAAAAGGAGTCATTTTTTCAGTCAATAAGTTGAAAATAACGATACCAGCATCTGTTCCCACCCAAATATTGTGGTCGGCATCTTCGAGCAAGCTTGCAATGGCGTTGCTGCCCGCCTTGTCCTTGATTTTCTCTATGGGATTATATACCTTAAAATTGAATCCGTCGAAGCGGTTCAACCCGTTCTGAGTTCCAAACCATATAAATCCCTTGCGATCCTGAATAATGGATATGACGGAATTATAGCTCAGTCCATCAGCCACCGTGTAGTGCCTAAAATTTGGGGTAACCGCCTTTAATACCGGCATGAGGAATACAAACCACAATAACATTAAGATGAACCTTGCTCTTTTCATTCGCATCAATTAATAGTGGAATCTTCAAAAATATAAACAAGCGCAAAATTAGAATTATATTTCCACAAATCTTAACAAAGCACCCGTTATAGTTTCCTAAATAAAATAAAGCCAGATAAGCGAAAATAAGACATTACGAAAGTTAAAAAAGAGTATTATATTCACTTTGGATTATTTTTATATCAATATAGACTAAAGTGACAGCCACCACAGAAATACTTTGCTTAATTCGCATTTAGATTTATAAACAAATTTATTTAGATTCGATGAAACAAAGTTCGATTCTCACGCCGGGTTATCTATCTTTTATTTCTACAAGAACAAGGACGCCAATGTGCCGCAAAGCGGGAGGCTTATCAAGGAAGATATTATATAAATACAAGTGCGGTTGAAATTATCAGCAGGCATGGATTATCGTGCTATGAAATTAGATTATTTTTCAATATTTAATGAAAAAATAATCATTAATTCGCAACAGCTTAATCGACATGCCAAGGAAAGAAGAGTAGATGCAACATACTCTATTGACGCTATTTACAGACAACCGAACATTTGTAAAAAAAGACAAATGACAGAAGCAACATCTCTGAACAAAAGATAAACTAAAAAAAAAACGTATAGCTCCTATTTATTACTCAATCTTAAACATAAGTGATATGAACAAAAGACGAAGAACCAATTACCATTTTGGCAAAAACATGACAAGCCTTGTTGCATGTGCCATGTTAATGGCGGGACTGAACGTAGGAAATGCTTCGGCATCTCCTTCCCATGAGCCAAAAGAAACCGAACTCCAGGCACAAAACGGACGAATTGTCAAAGGGAAAGTGGTCAGCAGCACCGGCGAGGAAATTATCGGGGCATCTGTCAAAGAACTCGGTACTTCGAACATGACCGTTACGGATGCTGACGGCGGTTTTTCCCTCACGCTGCAGACACAGAATCCCGTCTTGCTCGTCTCGTTTATCGGATACAAGACCACCGAGGCAAAAGTGTCTTCCCAAAGCAACCTCAAGGTGACCTTGCTCGAAGATTCCAAATTGGTGGATGAAGTGGTGGTGATCGGCTACGGCACGCAGCGCAAGGGCGACGTCACCAGTGCTATCTCAAGCGTGAAAGCGGAAGACTTCACCGTAGGCAAGATCGGCGACGCCGCCGAATTAGTGAAAGGGAAGATTGCCGGGCTGAGCATCGCCAAGGGATCGGGAGACCCAAACGCTGAATCGACGATTCGTCTGCGGGGGGTCATATCATTGATGGGAAGTGCCACACCGCTTATCTTGGTGGATGGAATAGAAGGAGGCTTAGGGACTGTTGCACCTGAAGAAATTGCCTCCATTGATGTTCTGAAAGAT
>MKRS01000016.1 GCA_001897035.1 Bacteroidales bacterium 45-6 | reverse complement strand
ACAAAAGCCATAACTGCCGCTATGATGAACGACACTTTGGTGCTTTGTCCAAATCCCCACTCTTTAGTGAACAGGTTGGTGGTCCACATGGCTGCGATGAAACCTACGGTGCCCCATACCCTGATGGGTGGGAAATCTTTTGTCGGGTCTTTGCCTTCGCTTTTTAATATGCTGAAACCAATGGCATTGTTCAAACCCAAAGTGGGCATATAGAAGCTCATGGCGATCAACAATACCCAAAAAAACGGAATGGGGGCATCGATAACCGGAAGAAAACACATGGTGACTCCAAACAACAAGTGCAGGATGGCATACACATAGTTGGCTTTCCACTTGTCGGCCAAGATGCCAAACAGCATCGGCATAACCAAGGATGCAAACCCCATTGTTGAGAAAACTAAACCAAATTCAGCCCCATCCCATCGTTTTTCGTCGAAGCCATAATGTCCAAGCGTCATCATCCATGCTCCCCACACGAAGAACTGGAGGAAGTTCATCACAATCAATCTAATATTCAATGCCATAACCTGATTTTGTTATTTTCTTCATGATTTTTGTGAACAAATATACAAATGTTTTGCTATTTGAGTAACAATTTTGACGCATCAGGCAATCTTGGCAAGCATTTTTCACGGATTTGCCGTTTCGATGCAAATTTCCCTCTCTCAAAAAAAACGGGGCGGAAGCAAACTCCTCACTTCCACCCCACCCCTTTTTCGTAGAGTTGCTAAAAACCGCACCAAATCATTTGGTATAATTTCTATAGACGTATTTGCTTGTCGTTTGCAGTTGCAGCGTCACATTGCTGCTGTATGCAAAGCCGACATTCGATGTAAATTCGATTTTCAATTTGGCTTTTTTATCGCCGGTAGTCAATGCCGTGAAGTAAGCGTTGGAAAAACTGCTAAGGGAATTTCCGGCTTGGGGAGTATCTGTTTCAAAATTAGCCGTTCCGGAAGAAGTTGTCCAAGTCTTGAGATCATAAGCCGAACCATTGATCGTGATTTTGAGGTTCGACAAGGTGATAGTAGCTCCGTTGGCCAAGGATTTTAAACCATTGATTTTGATATACCATCCGTTTGATTGGTAATCGGTGCTTATCAAATTGTTTGCGATATTGTCGCCGAGGAGTTTCGACAAGGAAATTGTGTCGTACAAGGTGGTCAGATTCGATTCAAGCGCCTGTAATTTCACCGATCCAGTGGTGGTCTGGTTCACAGATGCTTCCGTCCACGGATCTTCATCTTTTCCTCCGCAAGCAACCAGCACAAGCGAAACAATTGCAGCAAATATGCATAGGAATGTTTTTGTAATCTTCATTGTTTGATAGTTTAAATAATAAATTCGTGATTTTGGGTTATTGCAAATTTACATTTTATTTTGTTCTGACAAAATAAAATAATGAGTAAATGCACATTTCCTCAAAGTATCCTCGATTTTTGAACCATCTGGAGGATTTTTCACCATTTCGACCAGCAAGAATTATAAGCAAAGCTATTTAAGAAACAGGAATGATTTATAGTCGTAAAAAATCTAAGCTGATAGCAAAAGGATATGTCTTGCGTTTAAAAAAGCACGAGAATTTGTTTTGCAATGACTTATTTCAGCATCTCGAGCAATTGCAACATGGCATAATTAGTGGCCCGGAGAATGTTGACATCGCGAATGCGTCCCAATTGGTACTTTTGCGCCAGTTGCTTGCCCTTGAATTGGGTGCATATCCACACAGTGCCTACCGGCTTATCTGGCGTGCCTCCGTCCGGTCCTGCGATTCCCGACACGGAGATTGCACAGTCCGTTGACATCAGCTGGGCAACCCCTTTTGCCATGGCGCGAACAACTTCTTCGCTCACGGCTCCGTTGTTTTCGATGGCACTTCCCGGAACATTCAGTACCGAAGTCTTCACTTTGTTCGAATACGAAACCACACAGCCTTCAAAATAGGCTGAAGATCCGGATATCGATGTGACCTTGTGTGCAATATGGCCGCCCGTGCAACTTTCGGCAGTTGCCAAAGTGAGTCCCTTTTGTTTCAGGATATTCCCCAAAATCTTTTCCAAAGGAATATCTTCCTCGCAAAGGAGGGCATTTCCAAGCTTCTTTTCCAGCAATTCCACTTGGCGAACGAATTCCGGCTGTCTCTGCTCCCCTTGAACAAAGAGGCGGAGCTTCATGATGCCGGGAGAAGGCAGATATGCCAAGCCAAAATCCGCAGGCAGGTTGTTTTCAAATTCGGTGAGGTGGATTGCCAAGGCCGACTCGGTGTAGCCGGAAACAAGAAACACCTTGAACAAGTAGGCTTCCTGCTTGTAATGGGCTTGCAAGCGGGGAATGACCTCGGCTTCCATCACCCATTGCATCTCCAGGGGAACGCCAGGCATGGAAACGAGAATTTTCCCCTCCCGTTCGAACCAGGTGACCGGTGCCGTGCCGACCTTGTTTTGGATCACCGTGCAATCTTTCGGCACAAAAGCTTGGTTGCGGGTCAATTCATTTATCTTTGCCGGATCGCTCACTATGCCTTTGATATTATCAAGCACTTCGTCGCTGAAGACAAGTTCCGTACCATAATAATCGCAAAGCGTTTTCTTGGTAATATCGTCTTTTGTAGGCCCCAAGCCGCCTGTGGTCAGAACCACATCAACGCGCTTGAAAGCTTCGTCAATCGTGTTTCTGATCTGCGAAGCATCGTCTCCAATTGAAATTTTCTCTCTCACTTCAAATCCAGCAAGGGTGAGTTTATGAGCCATCCATGCCGAATTGGTATCGACTATTTGTCCGATCAGGATTTCATCCCCGATGGTGATAAGTGCCACTTTCATACTGATTCCTTTCTCAAAATCAACCGATCACTGCACGCGAAAACGGAGCAGCATCTTTTTCACAGAATTCCCGATCCAAATACTTGAAGTAGCCGGTGATGGCAATCATCGCAGCGTTGTCGGTGGTGTAGCCGAACGGGGGAATGTATATTTTCCATCCCAATTTGTCCTGATGGTCGGTAAATGCTTGCCGAAGCCCAGAATTGGCCGAAACTCCCCCTGCAAGGGCAATTTCAGTTATATTGAGGTCTTTTGCGGCCTTAC
>MKRS01000015.1 GCA_001897035.1 Bacteroidales bacterium 45-6 | reverse complement strand
TTGCTTAGCAAGAAATTAATTGCTCGCCAACTTTTCGCTTCTTCTTCGTTCGTCTTCTTTTTCGTAAGCTTCCACGATGCGCTGCACGAGACGGTGGCGGACAATGTCGCGCTTGTCGAACTCGATGTCGCCGATTCCCGGCACACCTTGCAATATCCTCAAGGCGTGTTTCAAACCCGAAGGTTGGGACGGCGGCAAGTCGATCTGAGTCATATCACCGGTGATAATCATCTTGGCATTGATACCTAAGCGGGTCATGAACATCTTGATCTGATGGATGGAAGTGTTTTGCGCCTCGTCCAAGATGATGACGGCATCTCCCAGCGTGCGTCCACGCATGAAAGCGAGGGGAGCGATCTGGATAACCTTGTTGTCCATGTAATCTTTCAGTTTGGCTGCGGGAATCATGTCTTCCAAAGCGTCGTAGAGCGGCTGCAAGTAGGGATCGATCTTGTCCTTCATGTCGCCCGGCAAAAAGCCCAGCTTTTCTCCGGCTTCAACGGCGGGACGACTCAATATGATTTTCTTCACCTCCTTGTTTTTGAGTGCACGAACGGCCAAGGCTATGGCTGTGTAGGTCTTGCCCGAGCCGGCAGGGCCGATAGCAAACACCAAGTCGTTCTTCTCGTAAGCCTTCACCAATCGCTGTTGGTTTTCGGTGCGGGCCACAATCGGCTTCCCATTCATCCCGAAGATGATGAGGTTGTCTTGCTTGACAACGGCCGGTGCATTGCCCTTCACGATGTCTATGATGGTTTCTTCGGAAAGCGAATTGATTTCGAGGCAATGTTTCTCCAGCAGGTGGATCTTTCCTTCAAAATCTAAAATTTCGGCTTCATTGCCAGCCACTTTCATCACATTGCCGCGGGCCACAATGCGCAATTTCGGATACAGGGTCTTAAGTAGTTGCAGGTTGGAATTGTTCACCCCTAAGAAAGCAACCGGATCGACACTATCGAGGATAATAACTTTTTCAATCATGGCTACAAAAATAATATTCTTTTCCCGTTCCGTATCCGGAGGAGGTCAAAATTTCACAGTTTGCTTATTTCGAACCTTCCATATTGGCGGTCATGTCTTTTACGTCTTTGTAGGTATATTCGCCGAAATAACGTTCGCGGGGTTTGAAGGACTGATTGAGAAGGCTGCGGGTAGCATCAAAGTTTTGGTATCGGAGTCCTGCTAAGTCAGTAAAACTGTAAAGAAAATCGGCCGTCGAGAACCGGCGTGCCGGATCGAAGGTCAAATCGGTGCGGTAACGCCCAAAAGAAGGAGAACGCCACACCAGAAAAGGAATCTCGCACATGTAGGAGGAAACTTTTTCGTAGGCATGTCCTGCAAAATCACGCATTTCATACACTTCCTCGCCGTGGTCGGAAAAATAAACAACAGCGGAAGAAGCTTTTGAGGCCTTGACTTGGCGAATGATGCTGGAGACAACAAAATCGTTGTAAAGCACCGAATTGTCGTACCGGTCGATGGTCTTGCGGGCTTCGGGAGTCATATATTTTGCTTTTGAGCGGATAAAACCGTCCGAATCATTATGAAACACGTCGTATTGCTTCGGATAGCGGAAAACATAAGCCATGTGGTTTCCCATCAGGTGAATGACAATCAGTTTGTTCTTCTTTTTTTCCGCCAACGCCTCTTGGAGGTAGGGTAGAACGACGCCATCCGGTTTCTTGTGGAGTGAAGGATCGTGCTGATGCTTGGCCTGGGTGAGCAGCAGGTCGTAGCTCGTTTCATAACGGCCTCCATAAGGCTGGTTGGAGATGAAATAGGTTTCGTATCCAGCCCTGTTGAACAATTCAAAAAGCGATGGCCTCGACGAGAAATAATCGGCATGACTGCGTTCCAGGAAGGTCATGACTTTGCGTATCACCGGGATGGTATGTACCTGCGGGGAAACCACATCGTCGTAAACCGCCAGAGACGAATCGCCCCGATGGAGCAAGACGTTTGTTTTCCTGCCATACCCATAGAGCGACATGTGGCGCCGGGTCAACGATTCACCAATCACAACCACCAAAGTCTGCCCCACCGTATCCGGCTGGAGTTTCGTGACGGCAAAAGGCTGTTTCAGGCGGCTGGCTATCTCCTTTTTCTCGTTGTAATGCCGTTTCTTGTATTGGATATATGTTTTGTAGAAATTGATGAAATACACAGAATGGGCGGCAGGACGAAAGGTGACGAACAGCAACAGCACGGTGATGACCAAGGTAAAAGCGAGCTTATGCCTGCCGATAGAGATAACATGGCTTGCCCTCATTTTCAAGATCATGAATACCGGAATGCTGATGTAAGCAATAATACCTGCCGTGATAAACGGATTCATGTAATAAGCGATAAATTCTTTCGATTCCTCCGGATTGGTTTCAAAAATACTGGTGATGCTGTCCGACAGGAGGAATGCTTGGGCAAAAAGCAAGTAGGCGATGAAGATGGCACTCGGGACGACGGTAAAGATCAACAGCACCGTGCAGCACAATTTCACCGTTTTGATCCTGAAAAACTGCAGGAACACAAACAAGGAAAGGAGCAGCAGTACACTGAAGAAAATAGCCCAAAGACAGTCGGAAAAACCGATGTTATGCGCAATGGGAGTAAGCAAGGGAACGGGCAATAGCAGGTATGCCAAACAGAATAAGAGAAATCTTTTCTGCTTGAACCCTTCTATCAGCTTGTCTTTGAATGCCTGTTTGTTCATTACCTAATCGTGTATAAGAGGAATGCTTTTTCACCCCCCCACTCCGGCTGGCAAAGATAATTAATACTTACTATTAAACAAGTGAAAAACCAACTCTTATTGACCGAAATAGAGCGATGGCGGCTCTTTCAGAGGGAGCAGGATGCTTGGCGGGTGGTTTTCCATTATATTCGGGAAACGAAAATAAAATCGTCGGGAAAGTGTTCACTATCATGAACAACTCCCGACGATCACTATTGGTAGATGCGAAGATTAGTTCAGCAAATTCGGGTTTGCTTCCACGGCTTCGGCGGGAAAGGGAAGCACATAGCGGCTATCGCCTTGTTCAAGCACAAAGGTTTCTTCGTTGAAAGTTTTCTCCACCCGGGGTTTCCCAAAATAA
>MKRS01000014.1 GCA_001897035.1 Bacteroidales bacterium 45-6 | reverse complement strand
AAACCGGGTATTTGGTCAATTCAGCCAGAATTTCGGCCATAGGGCGATTCAGGTTGATCTTCACTGCATTTCCTTCTCCTTGTTGACGGAATTCTTCGGGAATCAATGCGCCAGGATTGTCTTCCATTTTTTCCAACCAGATACCGTCCTTGTTGATTTTGCCTTTGATATTTCGGTCGGCAGAGCAAGAAACTCCCATTCCCACAGGACAAGAAGCGCCATGACGAGGCATACGCACCACACGAATATCGTGGGCAAAATATTTTCCGCCAAATTGAGCACCTAAGCCAAGCTCCTGAGCTGCTTTGAGCAATCTTTGTTCCAATTCCACATCGCGGAAAGCATGGCCCAGTTCGTTTCCTGAAGTAGGAAGATGGTCGTAATACTTCGTTGATGCTAATTTTACAGTTTTGAGATTCGTTTCTGCCGATGTGCCACCGATGCAGAAAGCGATGTGGTAGGGAGGGCAAGCTGCCGTTCCCAAGGTTTTCATCTTTTCGATCAAGAAGTTTTCAAGCTTTCCGGGAGTGAGCAAAGCTTTGGTTTCCTGATACAAATACGTTTTGTTGGCGGAACCACCCCCTTTTGCCACGAACAAAAACTTGTATTCGCTGCCTTTCACGGCAAGCAAATCGATTTGTGCAGGCAAGTTGCAGCCGGTATTCACCTCCTTGTACATGTCCAAAGGGGCATTTTGCGAGTAACGGAGGTTGTCTTGGGTGAACGTGTTGTAAACCCCGTGCGAAAGAGCTTCCTCGTCGTTGCCTTCCGTCCACACATTGTTTCCTTTTTTACCCACGATGGTCGCAGTACCTGTGTCCTGGCAAAAAGGGAGGATTCCTTTGGCTGAAATTTCAGCATTGCGCAAGAAGGTAAGCGCCACGTATTTGTCGTTGTCGCTTGCTTCTGGATCTGTCAAGATTTTGGCAACCTGACGTTGGTGTTCGGGGCGAAGGAGAAATTCCACATCGTGGAAAGCGTGCTGGGCCAATAGCGTGAGCGCTTCGGGAGCCACTTTCAGTATTTCTTGGCCTTCGAAATCAGCCGTAGAAACATGGTCTTTTGACAACAAATAGTATTCGGTTGTATCCTTTCCCAGCGGGAACATTTCCTGATACTTAAATGGAGGTGTTGGCATGATGTTTATTTATAGTTGATAGATATTTTCTTTCTGCAAAAGTAAAAAAATATACCGATAGAAAAGGATAAATTGCCCGAAAAAAGAGGTTGGGATGAAGTCTTTCACGAAGCCATTTTTTTCTGCGAAAAAGCCATACATTCTTTGGCCAAAAATCAAGCTTGCCCACTCAATCGCCCAATAAACAGCAAATGCTTATCTAATTGTTAATCTAAAAATACCGACGAGCCGATCTTTTTTATAAATTTGAACTATCTAATTTATTTACCAATGAATCCAAAGAAACGCCTCAAAATAAACCGCCACCTGTTTTATGAAACCTCCCATTCTCCTTCACTCGTGGACATTGTGGGAGAAGAAATGCTGTCCAAAGTAACCGATTTTTGCTTTATAGCTAACCCCTATTACCCCGACAAACACCTGATAAACAGAATTCAGGAGAGGCTACCGATGCTGATAAAGTCGTATCCGTCGAGCAATCCCCGCCAATTGCAGGAACAACTTGCACAGGTGCTGCACGTGAATCCGGAATACATCCTCATTGGCAACGGAGCTTCGGAACTGATAACAATCATCCAGCGGGAGTTTATCGACGATTTCGCCATACCGATACCCACCTTCAGCGAATATACCGACAAAGTGAAGAAACAGGAGTGGGCACAACTATTTCAACTGAACCCGAAAAAAGATTACCAGCTCGACCTGAACGAATATGCCGAATGGATTGACCAAAATGAAATTACCTCGGCATTGATTATCAATCCAGGAAACCCCACCGGGCAATTGATCTCGCTCAACGAGATGATCCTTTTCCTGAACCGGATGCAGCATCTTCGGCTGATTATCGTGGACGAATCGTTTATGGACTTTGCCGCAGAAGACATCCCCACCCTCCTACCGCACATCAAGCACCACCCGAACGTGATCGTGGTGCGCTCCATGAGCAAGCATTGCGGTGTGCCCGGACTTCGGCTGGGTTATTGCTGCACAGCTAATCAAGACTTGCTGAAACGACTTCGACAGCTCACCCCGGTGTGGAATGTGAACACACTCGCCGAATATTTTATTTCGCAATTGGCCGACACAGACGAGGAATACCAGATAGCCCGCCTGAAAGTAATCCGGGATATCCGGTCCTTGTACGGCGAGCTGAAGGACATCAAAGGGTTCTTCACCTACCCCACTGGCAGCAACTTTGTGCTGATTAAAATTGAGTGCGGACTGACAGCCACGGACTTGCAACACATCCTGCTGGAAGAGTACCACCTCTATGTGCGTGACTGCAGCAACAAGGCCGGCATGGATAACTACCACATCCGCGTAGCCTCGCAGGGCAAGCGAAAGGACAAATTGCTGATCGCCGCACTGAAAGAAATAAGCGGAAAAATGGAAGAAAAATAGAAATTGACCGGGATCTACGAATATTCTATTGCGTTTCCCAAAATATATATTATCTTTGCAACCGCAAAACAGAGAGGTGTCCGAGTGGTTGAAGGAGCTACCCTGGAAAGGTAGTATACGGGTAACTGTATCGAGAGTTCGAATCTCTTCCTCTCTGCTAAAAAACCCAATAAGCCGCTAATAACAAGCGGCTTATTTGGGTTTTTAGGGTCACAAAAAAACGGAAACGGAACCGAATCGGAACTGACATGAAGTCTAATTTTTTAGTCTGATTTATAGATCGAGCTAAAAAAATATCCACAAACAAACTACATAAAACACTCCTATTAAAAGATATTGGGAATTTTGCCCTAATTAATTATGAACCTGCTGTTCTATTCGAATGGGATTCGGGATGAGTTACAGAGTATAGAGATTGTCCACCTCCTTTTTCGTGATGTCGATACAGAGGGTAAAGTCTTCTCCGTCGAAGGCAAATATCTTGGAATGCCCTATACTACTCCCGTAAAAAGATACCACTGGGTAAGTTTAATAAAAAACGATTAATTTTACCCAATATGAAA
>MKRS01000013.1 GCA_001897035.1 Bacteroidales bacterium 45-6 | reverse complement strand
TAGATCTTGGAGGCGACAATGCAACAGATGCATCTATCGCAAAAGCCTTGACAATGCGTGCTTTCTATCATTTCATCTTTATGGATATGCTTGGAGATGCTCCTATTTTGGACCATGTTGTTGGAGCTAATGAGGCGATTACCCGTTCGCCGCGTGCCGATGTGGCTGCCTTTATCGAAAGCGACCTGCTTCGTGCCATTAATTCCGGCGGCTTGTCCGAAAAAGTGGATGTTTCGACTTACGGAAAGCCCACTAAATGGATGGCCGAGGCGCTTCTTGTAAAGCTGTATCTGAATTGGGCGGTTTACACAAGCAGTGATGTGGCTAATTATGATCCCAGTTTGGCAAATCCCAAACTTAATGATGTCGTGAAATACTGTGATGAAATCATCAATAGCGGTAAGTTTAATCTGAGCGATAGCTATCGCAAGAAATTCATGCCCAACAATGGCTACCAGATCAAGGATTTTATCTATGCAATGCCCTACGACAATGCGACAGCAACAGGTATGACATACGCCCGGTTCCAATACTGGCCTAAGTTTAACAATGATGGAGGAACTGGTGCAGGTTTGCTCGGAATCACACTTTCAAAGAATGCCGGCGGTATTTTTACAGTTACCCCAGAAGCTGCCGATCGCTTCTCCCTGGCAGGAGACGAACGGAATGATGTCATTTTGAAAGATGCGCTTTATACGTACAATATTTCAACCTTTGACAAGACCACAACCCCTTACATGTATAATGGCCAGCGCGTAGTCCTTACCAAAAATATCACTTTGCTTACACCGAAAGATTCTTCCATGAACGTCGGGGATAACTTCACTGGTTGGAATCAGGGATACCGTTGCATCAAATGGGGCATACAGGCTGCTGATTATGAAACCTATGGACGTAACCAAAGTAACGACGTGCCGATTTTCCGCTATGCCGATATTCTGCTGATGAAGGCAGAAGCTATCCTTCGCGGTGCTGCGGCTTCCAATGGCGATACACCCATGAGCCTGTTCAATCAGATTCGCAGTTATGTAAAGGCTCCGGCGATAACGGCATCTCCTACTTTGCAAGATATACTTGACGAACGTGGACGCGAATTCTTTAGTGAAATGTGGCGCCGCAACGACTTGATCCGCTTTGGTCAGTTCGAAAATGACTGGGGGTTGAAGCATGTTGTAAATCCAGCTGCCAAAACTCAGAAATGGCGTCGTATATTCCCGATCCCAACAGGTGTTATGAACTCTAATACCAATTGGACACAAAATACTGGATATAAAAAATAAAGCTAAGATCATCGTGTTGTGCTCTTGGGGAGAAGGTGATAAATTGTCTTATTGCTTATTAATGTAGAGATATTCATCCTTCTCCTCATTTATTTTCATAAAAAGGAAACCTTAACCTTTCCTTATTACTTTTGTATGATGTAAAAGGCGAGTCACTTGAACGGGTATTTTTCCTTTAGATGAAAAAGAACAAATAATAAGAGCTAACAACTAATGCATAGAATATGATTAGACTAAAATTTTTAGCAGCCCTCTTCGGTATTTGCTTTATGACATCCTGCCATACAGCCAAAACAGATTTCAATATTTGCGACTACGGGGCAAAAGGCGATAGCCTCACAGACAATGCCAAAGCCATACAGAAGGCCATAAACGCCTGCCATGAAGCTGGAGGCGGACGAGTGGTCGTGCCAAGTGGAGGAGTGTACATGACAGGCCCTTTCTCCGTGGCATCATTTGTGGAGCTGCATGTTGAAGCCAATGCAAAGCTAATCGCAAATCCCGATGAAAAAGTATATGTGAAGAGTGCTTTTGGAGAAAACAAAGGGGAAGGGATGATGTGGATCAGCGGAGAAAACATCAAGGAATTCGCCATATCGGGACAAGGAAAGATAGACGGCAACAGCGTCGCATTCATGGGCAAAGAGCTGAGCGATTCCTATGAATTGAAGCCGGTTCACGAATACGACCCACGTCCCCATCTCTTGACGTTGATTAACGGAAAAAACATTCGGATCAAGGATGTCACCATCTGCAATTCGGCCTATTGGGCTGTGCATCTCGTAGGTTGCAATGACGTGACTGTGGATGGGATCAGCTTGCTGAACAACCTGAAGGTCCGCAACGGCGATGGCATCGACATCGACCATTCCCGGAATGTCAGGATAAGCAATTGCCACATCGAATCGGGCGATGACTGTATATGCCTCAAAAACAGGCGGGAATATGCCCAGTACGGGCCTTGCGAAAACATCACAGTCACCAATTGTGTGATGACTTCTCGTTCATGTGCCATCAAAATTGGCTCGGAAAACATGGACCGCATCAGCCACGTCGTCTTCGACAATTGCATCATCAAGGATAGTAACCGCGGCATCGGCATTCAGAACCGGGACGAAGGGGTGGTGGAAAATATTGTTTTTTCCAATATCTTTGTAGATTGTAAACTCTATTCGGACGTATGGTGGGGAAAATCGGAACCAATTTACATCACGGCCTATGTTCGCAAAGGGGGAGACCACAAGGATGCCGGATGGCGTTTCCCGAAAGGGATGGCCGACTACAACGTGGGAGTTGTGTCGAACATTTATTTCAGCAACATCAAATGTGAAAGCGAAAATGGAGTTTTTGTGGGTGCCGACCATAGCGACAGGATACAGAATCTCTATTTCGACCAAGTGGATATGCTGATCTGCAAACGAACCAACTTTGAAGGTGGCATTTATGACAAGCGCCCATGCAACGGGGACGAATTCATCAAGGGGAAGACCTATGGCTTCTATTTGGAAAATGCAACAAACGTGAAAATCCGAAATTCTTCCGTGCGCTGGGGCGACACACGTCCGGCCTATTTTGCCTCAACCTATTTCCAAAAAGGGGTAGAGGGGCTTCAAGTTGTGAATCTGGAATAACGAATCTTATGAAAAGATACCTGCTTTCTACTTTGTTTTTGATCTCTATGAGTCTCTGCACATGGGGTGTACCTTATGTCCAGCCTAAGGAAGGAGACAAGTGGCAAATAGCAGTTATTTCGGATCCCCATATCCAGGATACAACCCATTTGCGGAGCATGGACGACCAGCTGCATTCCACCCGGCTCTTCAACGAAAACTATTTCGCGTTTATTG
>MKRS01000012.1 GCA_001897035.1 Bacteroidales bacterium 45-6 | reverse complement strand
CTCATGTAAGAATACGACAATTGAAGAATGTTTCGTGAAGGGTGAGATAAAAGGAAATGACCACGTGGGCGGATTTGTCGGTGGAAACAGCGACAACGTGACAATCAAAAATTCTTATGCCGATGTGACAATCAATGCCGGCCAACAAGCCGGAGGATTCTTCGGGGTGACAGCCGGTTCCGTCACAGTGCAAAACAGTTATTATACAGGTAGCATCAGTGCTGTTTCACGCGGTTGGGCCGGCGGAGTTATCGGCCTGATTGACAAGACCGGGGATATTAAACTATCAGGTTGTGTCAGCATCGGTAATCTCAGTAGTGTGGAAGTAACTGGTTATCACATAGGAGGAAATATGAAAGATAACGGTGTGGAAAGAGGTACAATATCTTTGTTCTTGCACAACCTGTATAATATTGACGCGACGCTGACTACTAACGGAACCCAATGGGTTCTGCCTTCTACAACTGCCGGTGTTAAGGAAGAAGCGACACCTGTATTTCCTGCAAATCTGAAGAAGCAATCCACGTATACTGCGATCGGTTGGGATTTCAGCAATGTTTGGTCGATAAAAGAGGGAACTGCTTATCCTCAGTTGAAAAATCTACAGACATCCGGTATCTCGGAAAATACGATAGAAAAGAGCAAATATTCAATTTCTGTTTCGGACAAAAAGATATATGTGTCGGGTATAGAAAATGAAGCTGAGGTTACGGCTTATAACCTGAACGGACAAGTGGTATTTCAATCGGTTGTTACGAGTAGTTCTGCAATTCTTGTTCCCCACAAAGGGCTGTATTTGTTGAAGATTGTTGAAAACGGATCCGTAACCTCAATGAAGGTTTATTGTGGTAGATAATTGAAGTTTTCAGTAAAAAGTAATCTAAAAAGAGTTTGTTATGGCAGCGTAAAGTTGCCATAACAAAGTTCTTGACGCAAAAAGTGATGTAAATTGAAATTCAGTACAATGAATTAGATGTGTTTTGTTAATAGCTGATATATAAACATATATTAATCTTTTGTACATGAATTCACAAGCCTTAATGAAAAATATAATTTAATCATATGAAAAAAATAGAATGGGTTGGTATACTATTATTGATTCTGTTGTTATTTCCTGTTTCGTTTGTCGCGCAAAATAATCCAGTGAACATAACCGGGCGTGTGACAGATGAAAAGGGTGAACTGATGATAGGTGTAACTATCATGGAAAAAGGAACATCAAATGGTGCTATGACCGACGAGAATGGCACCTATAATATTAAACTCTCATCAAAGAATGCCGTGTTGGCCGCAACTTTCTTAGGCTATGACCCTCAGGAGAAGAAGGTGTCGGGAACAGTGGCTGATTTTATTCTGAAGGAAACCGTGAGCGTGCTCAATGAGGTGCAGGTTGTCGGATATGGCGTTCAACGGCGTGTTTCCATTGTGGGTGCGCAATCTACATTGAAGATGGAACAGGTGAAAGCCCCGGTCTCTAATATAAGTAATATTTTAGCGGGACGTGTCTCCGGTTTAGTCGCTGTTCAAAGAACCGGCGTGCCAGGGAAGGATGATTCGGACATATGGATCCGTGGCATTTCCTCGATGACTAATACAAATCAGGGACCCTTAGTGCTTGTGGACGGTATTGAACGCGATTACAAACAACTCGATCCCGAAGATATCGCTTCTGTGACTGTCTTGAAAGACGCTTCTTCAACAGCTGTTTATGGAGTAAGGGGAGGAAACGGAGTTATAATCATTACAACGAAACCTGGTGTTGTGAGCCCACCTAAATTCACTTTCGATTATTACGAAGGTATCACCAAATTGACTAAAATACCCAAATTGGTTGATGGATACCAATACATGGATGCTACGAATGAAGCTTACCAAAACACTTATGGAACGAATTATTATTCGGATAAATATATTGAATACACCAAGATGGCAAACGGATTGTTGCCTAATGATGGCAGCAATCCCACTATCAACAAATATCTTTATCCCAATGTGGACTGGATGGATGCTTTGTACAAAAAATTAGGTCGAAATCGCCGTGCGAATGTAAATATCCGGGGAGGGGCACCCAATGCATCTTATTATGTTTCACTGTCCTATTACGAGGAGAAGGGTCTCACCAGGACAGATCCGAAACAATCGTATAGTACGGAGATATCTTACGACAGATACAACTTCCTTTCTAACATCACACTCAAAGCTACGAAAAAAACAACCATCGATATTGGTGTAAACGGATATTTCTCGAGTGGCACTTATCCGTACATTAATCTGGATGATATTTTTTCCAAAGCAATGAATATAAACCCGGTGATGTATCCGGTTGAATACCCGGATGGAAAAAATCCTGGTTTCAGCAATGTGCAACACGAATTGGATAATCCTTATGGCCAGTTAACGAAAAGAGGATACAAGAACGAATATAAGACTCAAGTCAATTCAAACCTGAAATTATCACAAGAACTGGACTTTTGGAGTTGGAGCGAAGGGCTGAAGGCTCATGCATTAATAGCCTTTGATGTGAGAGATGAACAGTACATAAACTACAAGATCGGCACTGACTATGGCAATACTACATGGAAACCATCTGGAACACAAACCGACGGCGTCTGGAATGGCGATGTGATGGATGCCAATGGAAATATAAAGTTGGAAGAAGTCTATGTAGGCAATTCCACAATGTCGGTTGGTTCAACCCGTAATTCATATAGGACTGTGTATGCGGAAGGTGCGTTGAACTATAACAGAACATTCAATCGGCAGCACAATGTCACCGGCCTTCTATTGGCAAGTATGCGCAATTATCGGGATCCTAATAGTGATGACACATACAAAGTGTTGCCATATAAGCAATTGGGAGTTTCGGGTCGATTGACTTATTCTTATGATGACCGGTATTTTGGGGAGTTGAATGCTGGGTATACCGGTTCGGAAAATTTTTCACCGGATAAGCGAATGGGATTCTTCCCGGCGGTGGCAATCGGTTGGGTGCCGAGCAACGAAAAATTCTGGAAGGGTGTATCCGGTATTATTCCTTTTCTTAAAATAAGATATTCCAATGGTGTTGTGGGTAACGATGTGTTGGATAGTAGTGTTCGGTTTGGGTATAACACGGGTATATCGGGTCA
>MKRS01000011.1 GCA_001897035.1 Bacteroidales bacterium 45-6 | reverse complement strand
AATCCTCAGAGTTGTATTTGGATGGCCGCCACATAGACGTAGGACCTACAAGCTCCGTGATTTCAGACGAAAAATTTTCCAATACCAGTGGACCTTGGTAATCAATCTCGGCCAGCCCCCGGAACAAATCGTCCCAATGCACATTGCCTTCGCCCGTCATGCCGCGGTCGCTTTCGGTTACATGCAGATGCTTGAGGCAGTCTCCCGCTTTCACTACGGGGTCGTAAAAATTAGCCTCTTCGATGTTCATGTGAAATGTGTCGAGATGCAACCCGATAGTATCTGCACCGATGGTGCCAATCATGGATAACACTTCTTCCGCAGCCGTGAACACATAGCTTTCGTAGCGGTTGATTGGCTCCGGAGCAACGATGATACCACACAACTTCGCATGGGCAGCAACATCTGCAAACACACCGTAAAGAGTGGCCTTTTCGGCCACAGTCAAAGGCTGGCCGGTGAATGTACCGATAGACGAATGCAGCACACCTCCCAGAAAATCGCTCCCCACTTCGGCGGCCAAATCCACCGCTTTTTTTAGTACGTCGGTTGCTTTCTGAGGATAAAACGGGATGTGGCATTCGGGGGGCACATTGAGTGAAAGGCGCACCCCCACCCCATGGTCATCCAATTGTTTTTTCACTGTTTTCGCATCGAAATCGAGCGTGCCAGGCAAGCATATTTCGAGCATGTCGAATCCGTAAGCGGCTGTTTGTTGAATAGCGTACAATCCTTTATCGGCACTCCATCCGGGAATGAACGACAGCAGGGAAGTTCCAAATGTTGGCATAATTATAATTCATTAATTTGTTAATTCGCGTATTCGTTAATTGGCACATTGGCGCATTCACTCAAAACAACCACCACTCCGTTTTCACGCCGATATATGCTCCCCACTGCTTCTGGTTCACTTGCAGCCAAGGAGAATATTCGTTGTTTTTGGCGTAATCGTTGTAACGGGCAACAGTCATCACCAAGCGGATGTGAGGGCGACACCACGGGTCTCGTTTCCCCAGCGGCACCACGGTGGGCGCAAAACTGAATTTCCACATTTCAGCCTCGGGATTTGTTCCATCCTTGCGCGTGGCGTAATGCACTTCGCCCAAAAGGTGCAGCCAGTCCGTTGCATAGAAAAAGCCGCGCATCCCCACCACGAAATCTTGTTTTTGATTGAATATTTCTTTCCCGTCGAAAAAGGTAGCCTTGTTGTCACTGCTCGCCCCACCTTTGCTACGAGTGTAAACTCCATACGCATTCAACGACACTTTTTTTGACAAGTTCAACAAGATATGCTCCACTGTGGTGAACGAATAAGCATCCGTGTATTTTCCATGCGCATCAGGTGCGCCGTAAGTGGCCCAGGTATAGGTGTTGCCATTGTCGCCGCCGTTAGCGATGCCGCGGCCATACCGCACCGAAAGCTGATTGAACGAGCCGGGCATTCGTGTCCGGATGGAATTGTTGTATTTTGCGCCCAGCACCCAGCCGTTGTCGGTGGCATAGCGGATAGCCGATTTTCCCGAAGTACCGGCTACATGATGGAATTCGCCTAACAATTTCAGCGTGTTTCCATTTTTGGAAACGATGCTGTGCTCGATCACCCACGCTTGCCGCTGGCGAATCACGGGATTTGTACCGCCATTCACTGTCACGGCATAGTTGTAGGGGAAAACGCCCGTTGAATCGGTCGAAGCCGGCATGTACATCGCCAATTCCGTGTTTTTGTAGCTTACACCAAAGCCTTGTGCCGAGTGGTCGTCGAAATAGAAATAGTCGCAGATATGAATGTCGTCGTAGCGACGGAAACGAACACCTGCCCATGCCGACCAACGGCTACCCATTATATTGCGAGCCTCAATGTAGGTTTCCGGCAGAATGAAGGTCAAACCGTTCGGGCTACGCGTGCTGGTGTTGCCCATGAATTGCCCGTTGGCCGCATACATCCCCAACCGCACCTGAAAGGTGACGTTCGTGCTGTCCTTTCCGTTTAATTTGGGCGTGAAATGAAGAGCCGGAAGCAAGTCCATGTAATCTGTCTGCTCCATGCGTCCCCCAAGCGAACCTTGCCCCGAGAGATTCAACGGTTTCCACATATTCCCCTCCCCGTTGGGCGAAAAGCCAACGCCAATTCGCCCCGTAGTTCCCATCGACATGTGTGTGTTGGTAATCACCACTTGAGCGCGGCCAAGTTGGAATATAACCAACATTCCTAAAATCAATTTGAAGTTTTTCATAGTATTTAATCGTTTAAACAAACAGGGCAAAAAATAATCTGCCAGATGGAGATGAGCGATTGATAAAGATCTAAAGCATTTTTTCATAAATTGTTTCCAGTATTAATTCGTGGAAAGTTCGTCATTTTCCCCTTTTTCCTTGTAGCTTTTGAAAGCATAGAATGCAATAAATACAAAGCAGATAAGCGGTACCACAAGCGAGTTGGCAATGCCTGCCATATCCGAAATACCCCCCATCAACATGGTCAGCGTAGCTCCACCAATGATGGACATTACCAGAACGGAGGCTGCCAGCTTGGTGTGTTCTCCCAGATCGCGGATGCCCAGCGAAAAAATGGTCGGATACATGATCGACATGAAGAAACTGGTTGCCACCAAAGCCCACACACCTATTTGACCGGGAATAAGGATGCCCACCACCAATAGCAACACATTGACAACCGCATACGCCCCGAGCATGGTATGTCCCTGTATTTTTTTCAGCATGGCAGTCCCCACAAATCTACCCAAGGTGAAGACAACCAACGAGATGGTCAAGAAATTGGCCGCCGTCTTTTCTGGTGTACCGTGCATCGTGCCTTGTATGTAGCGGATCAAATAGCTCCAGATGCAAACCTGCGCACCCACATAGAAAAATTGTGCCAACACAGCTTGCTTGAAATGGCGTTTTCCGAAAATAAATTTCAGAGAATTGCCTATCGAAGACGAATGTGCCGAATCTTCTTCGTCCTTCACCGTCGGAAACTTCGTGATCCCAATGGCAAAGGCAAAAACTAAGATCACAATTCCGATCACCAAATAGGGAGTTTGCACGGCCAAGGCTTCTGAAGAATGAAAGGCGTGGAGCGCCTCGGGCGACATCTTGGCGAGTTGATCTTTGCTGTATTCGATGCCCGAAAAAATGAAATGCTGG
>MKRS01000010.1 GCA_001897035.1 Bacteroidales bacterium 45-6 | reverse complement strand
TTCCGTAATAAACAGCGTTGGCGATGTCGGCGATTTCGGCGCGTGTGGGGCGTGGGTTTTCGATCATAGTGTGCAACATTTGAGTGGCCACGATCACCGGTTTCTTGTGTTCTACCGACTTGCGGATCAACAAGCGTTGGATTCCCGGGATTTGTTCTTGTGGCACTTCGATACCCAGGTCTCCACGGGCTACCATCACGCCATAAGCTGCTTCGTAGATTTCGTCGATGTTGTCAACGCCTTCTTGATTTTCAATTTTGGCGATGATCTTGATCTTGCTGTTGTGTTCGTCCAAAATCTTTTGAACGTCCAACACGTCCTGCTTGTTTCTTACAAAAGAGTGAGCGATGAAGTCGCAATCGTTTGCGATGGCGATTTCGATAGAGCGCTTGTCTTTTGCGGTGATAGAGGGCAGGTTGATGCTTATTCCGGGGATGTTTACGCTCTTGCGGCTTCCGATGGTTCCATCGTTCTGCACTTCGCAAAGCAGATAATCCTTCGTTTTTTCTAATACTTTCAAAGCTGTTTCACCATCGTCGATCAGCAGGAAATTGCCTACGGGAACGTCTTCCACGATTGTGGGGTAAGACACCGATACTTGTTCGGGAGTTGACTTGATGTCGATGTTTCCGATCACTCTTAGTTTGTCGCCGGTTTTCACCTTGATCTTTTCGCCGCTTTCAGTGGCTGTGGTGCGGATTTCTGGCCCTTTGGTGTCCATCATGATGCCGATGGTGGGAGAAACTGCACGTACATTGTTGATTACCTTCACAAAACCTTCCTCAGTCATGTGGGCTGAGTTCATTCTTACCACATTTGCCCCAGCTTGATACAATGACTTGAGAAAGTCAACATCACAGCGTAAGTCGGAAATGGTTGCTACAATCTTTGTTTTCTTAAACATAAAAATAGAAATTAATAGTTGGGTGTTTTTTTAGCCTTAATTGTTTCCTTCTGGTTTCACTTCGTCCGAGTGAATGAAATGCTCGATTGCCAACCGGTAGGAGTCGAAGCCAAGTCCTACGACCGAGCCTTTGCATGCCGGAGCAATGACTGATTTATGGCGAAATTCTTCGCGTTGGTGAATGTTGGAGATATGTACTTCTATCACGGGCGATTTCACCCCTTTGATGGCGTCGTGGATGGCCACCGAGGTGTGGGTGTAGGCACCAGCATTCAGCACGATGCCATCAGTGGAAAAGCCTTCTTCGTGGAGCTTGTCGATGATTGCTCCTTCGTGGTTTGACTGGAAATAGCTTAATTCGTGCTGCGGATATAGCTGACGAAGTTCTTGAAAATAGCTGTCGAATGTTCGTTTGCCGTAAATGTCCGGCTCGCGAGTGCCAAGCAGATTCAAATTTGGTCCATTGATGATGAGTATCTTCATAAAAACCCGTCTTAAGCAGAAGAGATATATAAATTATTGTGATTTAGACCACAAAGATAATACAAATTATTCGGATTACGTTTCATGTTTCTTTCAAAATCTGATTACGCTTTGATGTCATTTTGAATGGGAGCGGAATTGCGTTTCCTCATTATTTTACTCCTCGTCCTTGAACCAGCCGGAATACATTAGGTAATTTTTGGCGATTTTCTGGTTCATCTCCTTGGCTTGCTCCGGGTCAACGGTTTTCACAAATTTGGCGGGTACTCCGGCGTAAATGCTGCCTGGTTCCACCTTCGTGCCGCTCAGCACCACCGAGCCAGCCGCCACGATCGCCCCTTCGCCGATCACGGCATGGTCCAGCACGATCGCACCCATGCCGATCAGCGCCCCATTTTCGATTTTTGCACCGTGCACCACCACGTTGTGGCCGATGGAAACATCGTCGCCAATTTCCACCACCGATTTTTGGTACAAAGTGTGTAGGACGCTCCCGTCCTGTATATTCACCCGGTTGCCGATGCGGATGGAGTTGACGTCGCCGCGCAATACGGCATTGAACCAGATGCTGCAATCTTTCCCGACTACTACGTCGCCGATGATGGTGGCGTTGTCGGCCAGGTAAGTGTTGTCGCCTATGATGGGGGTGAATCCCCGAACTTCTTTGATAAGTGCCATGTTTCTATTTAGCTTTTAGCCGTTAGCTTTTAGCGGATAGCTTGTGGCCAACGGTTCGGTTTTATGTATTGTTATTTTCTTACTTACTTGTTACTTAGTGAATCCGTTTCATAATGAATCCGTTTCCTACAGCTTCAAAGCCCACCTTCGGGTAATAGTCCATTGCACCCGGTGCGGAAAGGAGCAACAGCATTGCCCCGTCGCCTATTTTTTCTTTGGTCAAGGAAATCAGCCTTTTTCCGATGCCTTGGCGTTGGTATTCCCGGTGCACGGCAAGATCTGACAGGTAGCAGCAGTAGCAGAAATCGGTCAATGAACGCGCAACTCCCACCAACGTATGTTTGTCCCAAGCCGTAACCACCAAATTGGAATTTGCATACATTTGAGCGATGCGATCTTTGTCTGCTACCGGACGATTGAGTCCCGAGCTGACGTAAAGATCAATGATGGCATCGGTATCCGGGATGATGTCGTGCTTATACGTTATTTCCATTTTTTTAAGCGTAGGGCGATTGTTCCAACGAGTCTGCTTAACCAGGCAATCCTTTCGTTTTCTCCTTCAGCCAGGTTTTTTCCTCTTCGTCCAAATAGGGCGAAAGCGAGTCGAACACCCTCTGGTGGTATTCGTTCAGCCAGGTGATGTCTTCTTTGGATAGCAAGCGGATGTCGATAGGAGTGGTATCTATCGGGCAAAGAGTGAGCGTTTCGAATTGATAGAACTTACCAAATTCGGTTTCGCAGCATTCTTTTATCAGGATAAGATTTTCCGTGCGTGCGCCGTATTTTCCGGTGCGGTAAATTCCCGGTTCGTTCGACATGACCATCCCTTCGGCCAGCACCACGGGATTTTCTTCCATCCGGATGCTTTGCGGCCCTTCGTGCACATTCAGAAAATGGCCGATGCCATGTCCTGTGCCGTGCAGGTAGTTTGCCCCCGATTGCCAGAGGAATTGCCTTGTCAGCACATCCAATTGCGAACCTCTTGTCCCTTCGGGGAAGACGGCCGAAGCCAGTGCGATATGCCCTTTCAGCACGTTGGTGTAGTCGCGTGTCATCTCGTCCGACAGCTCGCCTAAGGCAATTGTTC
>MKRS01000009.1 GCA_001897035.1 Bacteroidales bacterium 45-6 | reverse complement strand
GAAGGTGATCTGCATTTTACCGGGGAGCTCAGCAGGTTTGTGAATGTATCGCAACTGCTGAGAAAACTGGAGCTGACCAATGAAGTTCATTTCAGGATCGAAAAAGGGCGAATAACTGTTTTGCCCTGATCATTATAAAGATTGTGTTATCCCTAAAATTAATTTAAACAAAACTAACAAGGTTATGGATCGATCTTCTATTCCAATCTGCTCGTCAAAAGGCAGGCTACTGCGCGCAATACGGATAATGAAGTTTACCGCTTTTTTTATTATGGCGGTTTGTCTCCGTGTTGATGGGAAGGCTTATTCGCAGGAAATAAACCTTTCTTTAAAAAATGTTCCTATATCAAGAGTACTAAAAGAAATTCAGAAACAATCAGGCTACCAGTTTTTGTATTCAGATGAAATATTGCGTGGAGATAAACGTATTGATGTTTCATTGAAGGATGCAAGCATTCGCGAGGCACTTGAAAAATGTATTACTCCTGAAGGACTTGATTTTGTTATTGATGACAAAACAATCATCCTGAGAAGGAAAACAGTTGTTCAGCATAAAGTTCCCGAAGAACCGAAAGCTATAGATATTACCGGGCGGATCATGAATGATAAAGGCGAGCCGGTATCCGGTGCTTCTATTGTAATTAAAGGAACCAATACAGGCGCAAGCTCTGATGCATCCGGTAATTTCAGGTTGCAGACTTCGCAGAACAGGGTTACGCTTGTTATATCATCTGTGGGATACGAAACAAAAGAGGTAACAGTTACAGGTGACAGTCCTGTAAATATTGTGCTCTCTCCAAAAGAAACCACGGCAGAAGAAATAGTGGTGATCGGTTATGGTACACAAAAGAAAGTAGATGTTACCGGCGCAATTTCTACTATTAAAGCTGCTGATGTAAACCAGGGCATTAATCAATCCGCATCACATGCATTACAGGGGCGTGCGGCTGGTGTAACTGTTATGCAAAATTCCGGTGCACCAGGAGAAGGGGTTGAAATACGTGTAAGGGGTTCCAATTCTATTAACGATAATAGCCCGCTGTATGTAGTAGATGGTATCATCTCAGGCGATATCAATGGTTTAAATCCTGCAGATATAGAAAGTATTTCTGTATTAAAAGATGCTGCTTCTGCTGCTATATATGGATCTCGTGGGGCTAATGGCGTAGTGATAGTAACAACAAAAAAGGGTAGAAGGGATCAGAAAACATCCATTTCTTATAATACCAGTCATGGTATACAACAGGCATGGAGAATGCCAAAAGCCCTGAATGCGGAGGAAAGAAATCTTATTCATAAAGAAGCGTTGACCAATGATGGCACAGACCCCGGAGATGCTGTATGGAATTATTATAATGATCCTGATAATGCTGTTACCAGAACAGACTGGTTTAAAGAAATATTAAAGCCTGCTTATATTTCCAGCCATGACCTGGCGATAAGAGGAGGCTCCAGCCGTTCCAATTATTCATTTAGTTTAGGATACCTGGATAATAATGGTATTGTGATGGGTACCAATTTTAAACGGTATAATGTGCGGATTAACAGCCAGCACGAATTGTTTAAAAATTTAACATTCGGTGAAAATATCTATGCTGTAATAACCAATCAAAAAGCTGGAGAGTTTCGCGGTGCGTATGATGGGGTGTTAAGTTCAGCGCTGTTCAACTTTAGAAATATACCGGTATACACAGATAAAGCAAACGATATTTATGGCACACCTTCCGGTGATTTTCCTAATCCTGTGGCATCGCTTAATAGCAGGGATAACAGGAACAAAGGCATAGGTATAAGCGGAAATGCCTACCTCGAATATAAGTTCCTTGGTATGTTTACCGCCAAAACAGATTTTGCCTATAGCCTTGGTTATGGCAAAAACAAAAACTTTGTTGCTATTGCACAAGGCGGAGGCAGAGGCCTTAACCAAAAGAATTCGTTGTCAGAATACTTTGCTACCAATAATACATGGATATGGAACAATACGTTAACTTTTGACAGGAACTTTGAGCAACACCATGTGTCAGCTCTTATAGGAATGTCGTCTGAAGCCGGGTATAATGACTGGACATCGAGTGGAACAGCTAATGATTTCAGCAACCAGGATGCAGCGCTCAGGTACTTTAATAACGCCGGATCATTTCCTAATCATGTAACCGGCAGTGCAGATGATTATTCATTAGTAGGATATTTTGGAAGAGTCAGTTATGCATTTGAAGATAAGTATTTGCTTGCTGGTAATATCCGCCGCGATGGTTCTTCAAAATTCGCTCCTGAATATCGTTGGGGTACTTTCCCTTCTGTTTCCGCTGGTTGGAGAGTTTCGAAAGAAAATTTTTTCAAATCACTCGACAATATTATATCTGATCTTAAAATCAGGGGAAGCTGGGGTCAGTTAGGTAACGATAAAATACCCAACTATCAATTCTATAGCACCGTGGGCAGTGTTGAATCTCCTACTTTAAATGGTGAAGCCTTTACTGCTTTAGCCCAGAGCCGTATGGCCAATACGACTATCAAATGGGAAGTAACTACACAAACCGATATAGGTATTGATCTGGGTTTTATGCACAACAGGTTAATCGCAAGTGTAGATTATTACAACAAAAAAACCACCGACATCCTTGTGCGGGTGCCCCTGCTGTCATCATATGGTGTGAATACAGCACCTTTTCAAAATGCAGGTGTGGTGTCTAATAAAGGATTTGAGTTCAGCGCTACTTTCAGGGATGCAGGCAAGGGCAAACTGGGCTATGAAATTACAGCCAATGTAGCTACTGTTAAAAACAAGCTGGAGACACTTGGCGTAACCGGCGCTAACCAAATATTTACTTCTGATTACAAGAATACACAGGTAGGCAGAATGGCAGAAGGCGAAGCGTTAGGACATTTCTATGTGCTGCAATCAATGGGGATATTTCAAACACAAAGTGAAATTGATAGTTACGTAGATAAGGATGGTAATAAAATTCAGCCTGCCGCTGTTCCCGGAGATTTAAAATTCCAGGATACAAATAAGGATGGTGTGATAAGCGCTGATGACCGTGTTAATGCCGGTAACAGTTTTCCTCAGTTTACGTATTCATTAAATGCCTCTTTGAATTATGGCGGGTTTGATATGAATATGATGTGGAGCGGAAGCCAGGGTAATAAAATA
>MKRS01000008.1 GCA_001897035.1 Bacteroidales bacterium 45-6 | reverse complement strand
CGTCGGCGCTCATTTGCGCGGCAGCCATGGCGGCTTCCTCCGATTCGTGAATGTCTGTTACCACCGAAACGCCAAATGTGTCGCGTACTTTCTGGAGAATTTTCAAGGCTTTTTCGTCGCCGATTCCCGAATACGAATCGATTCGCGAGCGGTTCGCCTTGCGGTAAGAGCCCTTGAAGATATAGGGGATATTGAGTTCAGATGTTATTTTCACAATTTTTTCAGCGATGTCGAGTGCCATTTTTTCACCTTCAATGAGGCAGGGGCCAGCCATCAGAAAAAAGTTTTCGTTTTTCAAGTCGTTTATTGTCATCGTTGTATGTTTTCTTTAAATTGATTGTTCACACGTTTTCTTTTTTGTCTGCGTATTTTTTCCCTGCAAAGATATCGTACTTTCTTAATTCGCAAGGCAACGATCCGTTGATGAACGGAAATTTTTTGCTTGGTTTCAGCCCGATTTTGTCAAAGCATTCTTTTTTGTAACCCAAAATCCAAGCCGTGTAACCTGTGAAGACATGCTTCAACCGTTCGCCGATCATGGAGTAGAGGTTATCGAGGCTTTCGGGTTTCAGGCGTTCCCCATAAGGCGGATTTGCGATCAGCAATCCAGTTTCGAAAGGGGCTTTGTCGTAGGACTGCATGTCTTTCACTTCCACTTCGATCATGTTTGCCAAGCCCGCATTTTTGATATTCGCTTTGGATATGGCTACTGCTTTGTGGTCGATGTCGGAGCCGATTATCTTGTGCGCAAATTCTCGTTCTGCAGAGTCGTCGTTGAATATTTCTTCGAAAAGTTCTGAATCGAAATTTTCCCATTTTTCAAAAGCAAAGGACTTCCGGTAGATTCCCGGCGCAATGTTTTTGGCAATCAATGCTGCCTCGATCAGGAAAGTTCCCGAGCCGCACATGGGATCCATAAAATCTGAATCGCCTTTCCAACCGGTTTTAAGGATGATGCCGGCTGCCAAAACTTCGTTGAGGGGAGCTTCGGTCTGTTCCACGCGGTAGCCCCGTTTGTGGAGCGATTCGCCGGAGCTGTCGAACGAAAGCGTACAGGTATCTTCCGCCACGTGGAAATTAATCAGCAGATCAGGATTATCGATGTCCACATTGGGGCGTTGCCCTGTTTTCGCGAGGAAATAATCGGCAATGGCATCCTTCACCCGGTAAGCCACGAATTTGGAGTGGGTGAAATAGTTTGAAAATGTGATGGCATCAATGGCAAAAGTTTTTTCTACCGACAGGTGCTCGGCCCAATTCATGGCCTTCACCCTCTTGTAGATCTCGTCCGTTGTGCGGGCTTTGAACTGATACACCGGGCGGAGTATTCTCAATGCCGTCCGGCATTGGAAGTTGGCCCGGTAGAGCAATTCGAGATTGCCTTCGAAGGAAACCATCCGGTTGCCTATCACGAGGTTGTTTGCTCCAAGCTTGACCAATTCTTCGGCAAGCACTTCTTCGAGTCCCGCCATTGTCTTGGCCACCATTTTGAAATTCCGGTTTCTGCTGTTATTCATCTATTTGGTTGGTGTTTTGTCCTATGTTTTTTAAGTTTTTTTCGATCTCGGCAATTGAGTTTTGGATGCAGCTGCGCAGTTCTGAGTCGCCTTGCGGGTGCAGGCTAAGGCTTATTTGGAAGTCGTCGAACGCTTTTTGCCATTCGCCCAGTTCCTTGAAGGCGTTTGCTCGGTTGAAATATTCGATATCGGAGGGTTGGAGCTGAATGGCGTGGTCTAGGTCGGACAAAGCTTTGTCGTACTCTTTTAGTTGTATATACATCCAACCGCGGTTGTTGTAGATGTCCGGGTTTTCCGGATCCAGGAGTTCTGCGTGGTTGAAATCTTCGATCGCTTTTTGGTATTGTTCTGTTTCGCCGTAAAGCGAGCCGCGGTTGAGGTAAGTCTGGGTGTGACTTGGCTCCACCGCCAGGACTTCGGAGCAAGCCTTGATGGCTTCTTTCTGTCTTTGGGCCTTGAACAGGACGGAGGCTTTATGCTGATATATTTTGGAAAGGAGCAAGTCGCGCCCGTCCGGATTTTTCTCGTAAGCTTTTTCCTGTTTCACCCGTTCTTCGGTTTGCTTCAAAAAGCTTAGTTTACTTTCGATATTCGTCATTTTCTCCAGCGCAACCTTTATGTCGAGGGAAAATTTTCCGGCGGACATTTGCGTTTTCCTTTTCAGCTTTAGCGAATAGATGTACATGGCTATTAATGCGATGAAAATCAATGCAAATAGAATAAAAAAACCTAATGCCATAAAATTGATTTTTACCAAAACGAAACACAACATAGCTAATCTTTTTGTTTTGAATGGCAAAGGTAGTCAAAAAGCGAACATAATACTGTAATAGATGCAGTCTAATGCGCACAATCGTTTTCAGGATATTCCAATCTGGTGTTTAAGTGGGAGCGAAATATGAACATTTGCATACAGGCATTGTTTTAGAAGAAGAATACTTCGTCGAAGTGTTACTAATATTTCTAAAAAACTACATTTCATTATGAAAAAAGCATGGATTTTTCCATTAACAGCAATTCTTTTACTATCAGTAAGTTCAATCAACGCTCAGAATACAGCCGAGTTTGGAATTAAGGGCGGGGTTACTCTATCTAATTTTGGAGGAGATAAGATTAAAGACCTGGATAGCAAGAATGCGAACCTGGGATTTATCGGTGGCATCACCCTTGATTTGCCGATTGCGAGTAATTTCTACCTTTTTACCGGAGTAGAATACGTGATAAAAGGTGCTAAATATGAATCCAAATCAGGCTCGGCGAGTGCTTCATTGAAGTTAACGCCTACCTATCTGCAAATGCCGCTGCACCTGGGGGTAAAACTTCCCATTACGGATAACACCAAGGTAGTCTTGGGCGTTGGGCCTTATTTTGCTTACGGCATTGGAGGCAAAGTGAAAGGTGAAGGCACAGCGGGTGGCATCACGTATGGTGATAAGACCGATTTCTTTGGAGACAATTCCTTTGCCAAGCGGTTTGATGTCGGAGCCGGCATCAATGCAGGTCTTGAATTTGGAAAGTTGTCGTTTTCGTTGGGGTATGATTTAGGTTTCCTAAATATATTGAACAAGAACAGCGATAATTTGAATAACCAATTTAATGACAGCAGCCCGAGTTTGAGAAATCAATCTGCCTACTTGACGGTAGGGGTTAGGTTTTAAGAGAAGTT
>MKRS01000007.1 GCA_001897035.1 Bacteroidales bacterium 45-6 | reverse complement strand
ATCTCCATTTTATTTATAAAATCAGATATGTTTATTCAAACTTCGCCCAAATGCACATAAGAAACTTTGCAACCAACTCATAGTTGAGTATTAGCCTATATAGGTCTATAAATTGATCCGACAAACTGTCTTAGCGGTTTGCCGGATCAATTTCTTTTATATACCATATTATGAGGAATTTACTCCTGTATTACAAGACACGATCAATCTTGATTTTATAAATTTCACCAATAAAACGATTGCGTTTCTTAATTTTCACACAATTGCTATGTAATCATTTTGAAATGAAAAAAAACTTCTTTTGCACCCAAAAGGAATCAATATTGTTAACATCAATTAAATATGAAGCAGCATTTATTATCGAACATCAAAAGTATCGTTTTGTCAGCATTGTTTGTCCTTTTATCCGGTTCTGGATTTGGCCAATCAATCGTAAAAGGGAAAATCACAGACACGAGCGGCAATCCGCTGATCGGCGCAACAATTATGGTGAAGGGAACAACAGAAGCCACATCCACAAATCAAGATGGCGAATTTACATTGAAATCTTCAAGTGAACTGACCCAAAAATCTATTTTGGTTTTTAGTTATGTCGGTTTCAATAACCTTGAAACCAAGTTTAATAATTCCTATTTGAACATTAAGCTAAAAGATGCTTCAAAAGAGTTGGACGATGTTGTGATCACCGCCCTGGGCATCAAACGGGAAGAAAAAGGTCTGGGGTATGCTACCACAAAAGTAGTCGGTGATGACATATCAAACACGAATCCGGATAACTGGTCTTCTGCATTAAGTGGAAAAGTTGCAGGCTTGTCCATCATATCCCCGGGTGGGCCTTTGTCCTCTACTCGAATCTCTTTGCGGGGAGATGTTTCTTTGAACGTGAATGGCAACAACGCTTTGGTTGTATTGGACGGAGTTCCGATGAGCAGTCCGCAAAGCAATCCAGGTACGGCTTACGGTGCTGGATCCTCAGCAGAATTGTCGGTGGACTATGGAAACGGTTTTGCAGACATCAACCCAAATGATATTGAAAACATTCAGGTGTTGAAAGGTGCGAGTGCAACAGCTTTGTATGGGACACGGGCCGCCAATGGAGTAATTATGGTTACAACCAAATCGGGCGCAAACAACAAAAAAGGATTGGGTGTGACGTTTAGTTCCAGCTTCAATGTGGAACAAGCAATGCGATTCCCTGATTATCAATACGAATTTGGTCAAGGATTACCAACCAACATCGGTAAAAAAGGAACAGAGTATGCCGGACAATTGTATTATTCTTACGGTGCTGCTTCAGATGGAAACTCCTCTACAAGTGGAACAAGTAGTGCATACGGTGCAGCTTTTGATGCCAGCAAATTGTATTACCAATTTGATCCAGTAACGCAAACAAGGGCAACGGAAGCCACCCCTTGGGTTGGTTACAAAAACAACCGCAAAGATCTTTTTCAGGACGGATACACGCTGACAAATTCAGTAGCGATAAGTGGAAAAAGCGATAAGAGTTCAGTGCGCATATCATTGACACACACTAAAAACGAATGGATTTTGCCAAATACAGGTTTTCAGCGTTTTGTTGCAAACGCATCGGTACAGCAGCAGGTGTCGCGCAGGCTAAAAGTAAGCTTGAAGACAACTCAAACTTACAGAACCACGGACAATGTGCCTGCACTTGGATACAATAGTAACTCAATTTCTTATTTTCTTATTTTCCAGAATCCGAATGTAAATTTGGATTGGCTACGTCCCATGTGGAGAAATGGCCAGGAAAAATCAAAGCAATTGCAACCTTACAGCAGTTACATAGGAAACCCATTCGTGACACTTTATGAAAACGAAAACCCTTCGGACAAATACAGTAGCGCAACATCATTCACCGCTAACATTGAACTCTCAAACAAGTTGGATTTACAGGTTCGTTCAGGGATCCAACTCACCAACGACATTCGTGAACAACATCGTACCATCAGTGATGTAGTGTACTCAACCGGGTATTTCAAAAAACAAAACATATTTGATTACGAATTCAACAACGATGTGCTGCTAACATATCATAACTCGTACAGCAATGGGCTGACCATCAACGCATCGGCTGGCGGAAATGCGATGTACACATACTACGATGCACTTTCCACAGCTGTGGTTGGATTAATCACTCCGGGCGTTTACAAAATTGCCAATGGTATGTCAAATCCGGTTGCGGGCACCACTATACGAAAAAAAGCAATCAACAGTTTGTATTTTACGGCAAATTTTGCTTATCGCAACAAGCTATTTTTGGATATAACCGGACGCAACGACTGGTCATCAGCATTGCCCGCACAAAACAGGTCTTTCTTTTATCCATCTGTTACAGGAAGTGCAATTGTTAGCGATATAATTCAACTACCAAAAGATATAAGCTTGTTGAAGCTGAGAGCATCTTGGGCGCAAGTCGGGAACGACACCGATCCTTACAAGACATTAGCCTACTATTCTACAGGTAATTTTGCAGGTTCGGTCACATTGCCTTCCACTTTGTATAACCGCAATTTCAAGCCGGAAATCTCGACGAATTATGAAGCGGGTGTAGATTTCAGAATGTTTAAAAACCGGTTGGCGCTTGATTTGACACTGTATTACAACAAGACCAAAAACCAAATATTGGATGCTCCGATGGATCCGACCACCGGTTACACGAAAGCCACCATCAATTCAGGGGCTGTGCGCAATCAAGGTATCGAAGTGGAATTGACTGCTATTCCTGTACAGTTGAGAAATTTCTCATGGAAAGTGATGGCGAACTGGTCGAAAAATCAAAACAAGATACTTACTCTTGCTGAAGGCTCGGACGAAAACCAGTTGATCACGACCATCGGAAGCGCATCATTAATTGGAACTGTTGGCGGCACAACTGCTGATTTGTGGGGTTACAAATTAGTTCGCAACGGAGACGGAAAAGTGATTATCGGAGCCGATGGACTACCTGTACGAGGCAGTGAAATTGAATATGTTGGCACTGCATATCCAAAATGGAGAGCTGGACTTTACAATGAGTTTACTTACAAAAGATTCAAACTTAGCTTCCAAATTGACGGACAACTTGGTGGACTTATCTATTCTCAATCATTCCATAAGATGTCAGAGCAAGGAAAACTGGCTTACACACTCAATGGCCGCACGCCGGGTTCGCAATACTATATAGCAGCCAACGA
>MKRS01000006.1 GCA_001897035.1 Bacteroidales bacterium 45-6 | reverse complement strand
AAAATGTCTTGAAATGTCGGGTCTTGTATTCCGACAAAATAGAAAGCATAGAGTTCGAGCCATATCAGAAGCGGAACATCCGAAGCCTCAGGGTGGTGCATGACAACGATATTGACTACGCATATAAATCTACCGATAGGGAACGTCTCAACCGATTGTTCGCTCAGCGGGGCGATGCAGACGAAATTATCATCGTGAAGAATGGGCTTGTCACCGACACCTCATTCAGCAACCTTCTTTTCGAGAACAAGGATGGCTTATTCACTCCCGATTCATTCCTGCTGAATGGCGTTCAGCGTCAAAGCTTGCTCCAATCGGGCTTGGCTCATGAATTGACTATCCGGGCAGAGGATATTCCCCACTTTACGAAGATCCACCTGATAAATGCGATGCTTCTACCGGGAGACGTCGTGGTGGATGTGCATGACATCAGTTGAATCGATTATTTGGAATTCTCCTCTTTTTTCTTTTGCTGGTAAAGCTGCCATGAATTCACCACATTGTGCCAGATGCTGTAGAAGCCTCCGGCCAATGCCGTGATGGGCGAGAGGAAGGTGTAGCCCATCCAAATGGCCAGTACGGTGGTCTTTTGGCCGAGAGCTTGCCCGGCGGTGATTGTTTCGCCATAGGGTTTGCCGATCATGCGCCCGAGATAGAACTGGATCAGGCAACTTGCCAGCGACACCACCCCGATTCCGGCCAGCATCACTCCGGGAGTATCTGTGTTGAAAAGTGTGCGGGTGGTCACTCCAATGGCCAATGCCAGCGCAATTGCCCACATGTAAAAAGCCAGGTCTTTGATCTGGAGGATTTTGTTTCGGAATTTAGGCAGGAACTTTTGCACCAGCACAGCCGCGAAAAACGGGCAAATCAGCAGCGGAAACACTTTAGCAAGTATCAGGGAGAACGAGGTTGCGAAAGTTTGTCCAGCGATGGGGTGCACCACCGGAAACACGAGCGGTGCGGCCACTCCCGCCACCAAGTTGGCGATGATCGTATAGGAAATGATGGATGCCGGTTTTCCTCCCAATTTATCGGTGATTACCGCCGCTGCCGTGGCTGTGGGCGTAATCATGCACAGCATGGCGCTCTCGATGACAACACGGAAGCTGGTTGATGGGAAATAATAGAGCAATGCGCTCAGTAACCCGAATGACGATGTTTGGATCAAGATCAGCCAAATGTGCCACTTTTTCAGCTTCAGCTGGCGGGGATTCACTTTGCAGAAAGTGACGAAGAGCATGAGAAAGATGAGTGCCGGTTGAACCCAACTGATGGTCGCTTCCACTGCTTCGTGGGTTGAATCCAGAAAATGCAGGTTCTTGTATGCCACATAACCCAAGAAACCACTCACCATGGACACTGGAAGCGTCCAAGCTTTTAGAAAATCAATTACTTTTTGTTTTATTTTCCCGAAATGTACTGCCTTTTCGAATGTAATGGCGTGGGGATAAACCACCGAAATGCGTCTCATTGTATTTGCATGTATTATAAACTGCGACAAAAGTAGTGTTGCCTGGGCAAAGAATAGCCTGATATTGGATGGAAAAAACGACTGATCGATAGGTAAAACCAATCGATTTGTTGTTTTATTATTTGGAAAATAGTAATTTTATATTCAAAAAGCGATGGAACTTAGACAACTCAGGTATTTCGTCCGTGCGGCGGAATTGCTCAATTTCACTGAGGCCGCACATGCCTCCTTTGTGACGGAAAGCACCTTGTCACAGCAAATTAAACAGTTGGAGACCGAATTGGGGTCGTTGCTCTTCAAGCGCGAAAAGAAGAAAGTTTCGCTCACCGAAATAGGCGAACGTTTTCTTCCTTACGCCCTCCGTACCATCTCTGACGCGGACGAATCCGTCAGGCTGGTGAAAGATTTGCAGCAGCTCCGGAGTGGAACTTTGCGCATCGGATGCACGTATAGCTTTACCATCGAATTGTCGAAGGTGCTTTTGAAATTCTGCAAGGCGTATCCCAATATCAATGTTTCGGTGGAACGACGGACAGGAAATGTGTTGGTTGACATGCTGCACGATCACAAGCTGGATGTGGTGATTTGTTTCGACTTGCACAAGAACGATTCGAGGCTGAAATGTGTGCCGCTATTTACCACCAAGTTGAGTGTAGTTGTGCACAAGTCGCATGTTTTGGCCGATGCCACCTCCATCAGCGTGGATGGGCTGAGCAAATATGCCGTGGCGTTGCCCAACACGGGCTTGTTTTCCCGTAGGCAGTTGGACCATGCGCTCTATTACCGCCGAAAAACCATTTCCCCCCAATTGGAATGGAACGACGTGAACTTGGCCTTGCGTTTCTTGGAGACAGGCCATTGGCTAACTATTTTACCCGAAACATGCTTGAAAAATGAGCTGGATTTCCGTACCATCCCCCTCAATGATCTGGATGTCAATCTTAAAGCCGTGCAATTGTCGTTGAATGATGAATACGAGAAAGACACCATCCATGCGTTTACCGAATTGCTTACTTCGTGATTTGCATTCGATTTGATAAGAAAGAGGCTCTTCTTGCCGAACATTCTCGACACGAAGAGCCTCTTTGCTTTTGTCTAAATAAATATCTCTTAATTCACTTGGATGACAAGGAATTGACCCAAACTCCAGAACGATTTGTAATCGTTGATGCGGAGCGTCATTTCTCCATTTTTGTCTTTTGCAAATTCATAAGAACCTTCGGGATGGGAGGAGAGCAGTTTGGCTTTCTTGGCATACACCGGCACTTCTTTCAGGTCGCGGATGTCCACCCTGATGAAGTAGTTTTTGTCGAAGGCATCTTTCAGCACCTTGGTGGATGAAAGGAATCCTCCCGAAATGATTTTGTGCTCTTTCAATTCCTTGCTTGTTCCAAATACATAATAAGCCGTGTTCAAGGCTTTGTCTTGCTCGCTGATTTTGCCTGCTTGAGTGGTGTTTGTCTGGGCAAGGTCATCCACTTTGTGGCTCAGATTGTCAACGTTCAAGTTTAGGGTAGCAATTTCCTGGTCTTTTTGCGCAAGCGTGTTTTGCAACTGGAGAATGGTTGAGCTCCGTTCTTCGAGTTCCTTGTTGAGGCGTTCAAGTGTCTTTTTCAGTCCGGACACTTCGCCTTTGCTGCTTCCCAGACGTTTGTTCAGCTTGTCGAGGTCCTCTTTGTTCTTTTTCAATATTTCTTTTACCATATTGAAATTTTCGCTG
>MKRS01000005.1 GCA_001897035.1 Bacteroidales bacterium 45-6 | reverse complement strand
ATCCGATTCAGGGGGGCTATCTGGCGCGTGATGCGACAGGTAGCCTTTTGACGTTTCTTGGTGACAACCTTGTCGCAAACATCTTTTTTCTCTATCTTTGAAATACAAAAGGGACGGCAAGTTTCATGCCGCCAAATAGAAAAATTTAATCGCATGAAAACAATCTATTACGGTTTGCTCACTTTTTTTTCCGTCTCCATTGCCGCAAGCGGGCAAACATTGGAAGAAGCAAAGACTTGGTACAAACAAAAGAATTTTGCATTGGCAAAACCCGTATTCGAGAGAGAATTGCAAGCCAAACCAACTGACCCGTCGCTAAACCTGTGGTATGGCGTATCGCTATACAAAACAGGCGGAAATGTGAACGAGGCCGAGTCGCACCTGAAAGTGGCTGCACAAAAGTCGCTTCCAGACGCATCCTTGTATCTGGGTGACATTTACACAACAAAATACCTTTTCACCCAGGCTGTGGCCGAATACGACAAATATGCCAAGCTGAAAAGGACTGACAAAGAGGCTTTGGCTGCGGCAAACGAGCGCAAGGCCAAAGTAGAGAAATACCTCCAATTGGTTCACAGGACAGAGGATGTGCAAATCATCGACAGCCTGGTGGTGGACAAGGACAAGTTCCTGAAGGCATACAAATTGAGTCCCGCATCGGGCAGGCTTGCCCCGGTCAACGAGCTTTTCAACACCAAAGAGAAAGCGGCAGCCACTGCCTACCTCAACGAAAAGGGGACTAAAATCTATTACTCCCGGATGGTGCAGGACAGCGTGATGAAGCTTTATTCGATGGAAAAACTCCTCGACCAGTTTGGCAACGAGAAGCAGGTGTCTCCCTCCAGTTTCGGGCTAAAAGGTGACGAGAATTACCCATTTGTCCTCACAGACGGCGTCACCCTCTATTTTGCGGCGAAAGACGAGGATTCGATGGGAGGATACGACCTTTTTGCAACTCGTTACAACCTCGACAAAGATTCTTACTTGGTGCCGGAACGGCTGAACATGCCTTTCAACTCCATCTACAACGACTACATGCTTGCCATTGACGAAGAAAAAGGTGTCGGCTGGTTCGCTTCCGACCGCTTTCAACCAGAAGGCAAAGTGTGCGTTTACACCTTTATCCCCAACAGCCAAGTGAAGCCGGTGGAAAGCGAATCGACAGACTACTTGTCGGCTCGGGCCCGCATCCTGTCGATCAAAGACAGTTGGAGAACCGGAACAAATTACACGCAGCTCATTGCCTTGGCGCGCAAAACGCCTGAAGTGAAAGTCGAAAAGAAAGTAGATTTTACATTTGTCATCAACGACAAAGCCGTATATCATAGCCTTGCCGATTTCCGCAACAGCAATGCGCGGGAGCTATTTTCGCAATTGAGGGATGTCGAAAAAACGCTCGCTGCTCAAAAAAATGACCTGGAACAAAAACGTATCAGCTATTTCCAAGCCGATGCAGACACCAAGAGGCAAATGACCCAAGACATTCTTTCGCTCGAAAAAGAGACGGAAAGCATGGACGCCAAGCAAAAACAACTGACAATCCAAGTCCGTAATTTAGAAAACAAGGAAATAGGAAATTAGTCCTGCCCTTCCTTATTTAACAATTAAAATATATGAGAAGAATACCTGAATCAGAACTGATAATCAATGGCGACGGCAGCGCCTTTCACTTGCATATCCGCCCCGAACAACTATCGGACAAAATCATCATGATGGGCGATATGGACAGGGTGAAGCTCACGGCCTCACACTTCGACACCGTCGAATGCGAAGTGCAGAGCCGCGAATTTCGCACCATCACAGGCACTTACAAGGGAAAACGTATCACGGCACTTTCCCACGGCATCGGGCCGGACAACATCGACATTGTTGTCACCGAATTGGACGCGCTGGCAAACATCGATTTCGAGACCCGCGAGGTGAAGCCCGATTTCAAGCAGCTGACCATGGTGCGGGTAGGCACCTCGGGCGGACTGCAACCTCATTGTCCCATCGGATCATTCGTCGTATCGGAGCGCTCGGTGGGATTCGACGGTGTTTTGAATTATTACGCAGGCAGGGACGAAATATCGGATCTGGCTTTCGAGAATGCTTTCACGCAATACGTTGACTGGAATCCCAAGCACTGCGCACCTTATGCGGTGAAAGCCGACGAAGGCTTGGTGCAGCAAATAGGATTCGACATGATCAAAGGAACCACCATTTCGGCGATCGGCTTTTATGGCCCGCAAGGCCGCCACGTGCGCCTTCCCTTAGCCGATCCGGACTTGAATGCCAAAATAGAATCATTCCGTCATGGCGAAGAGATGATTACCAACTACGAGATGGAAAGCGCGCCATTGGCCGGATTCAGCCGCCTGATGGGACACAAAGCCATGACCGTTTGTTCCATCATCGCCAACCGCTTGGCTGGCGAATCCAATAGCAATTACAAGGGTTCTATCGAAGACCTTATCCGAATTGTCTTGGATAGAATTTAGAACCGGGACGATATGACCGAGAACCCTTGTGACCAGGAAATCCAGTAATTGCCTTATTCTGTAATTTACGCATTCCATAAAAGCGGCAAAGACATGCCTCTCGATCTCTCAACCACACGGTCACAAGGTCTCTCGATCACTTGGTGACGATTTCATATATTCCGTTAAAATTCCCAAAAACCATGAGTGTAAAATAAACCTTTTATCCCTTTGAATGTCCGAATACGTATGAATTAATTTAGCGTATCAATGAAAAAACTGTACATCTTCATGATCCTCATCTTGGCGGGGACATCCTTATTTGCCCAAACGACATTCAGCATCAGGGGAAAAGTATTGGAAAAAAAGAGCAAAGCGGCAATCAGCCAGGCTTCCATCCGTGTGATGAACGCAAAGGATAGCAGCTTTGTGACTGGAGGCGTGAGCAACGACAATGGTTCATTTTCCATCAACACGAAACCTGGCAATTACATAGTTGGAGTTTCATTTCTGGGCTACACCACCATTTATAAGAATGCGAACCCATCTTCGCCCAACATAGGCGAAGTGTTTCTTGGCGAAGATTCCCACCTACTCAAGGAAGCAGTAGTCACAGGGAAGGCCATCGAAGTGGCAGTGAAAGGTGATACAGTGGAATACAACGCCGATGCCTACAAGACGCAGCCCAGCGCGATGGTGGAAGACCTCGTGAAAAAAATACCCGGAGCGGAAATC
>MKRS01000004.1 GCA_001897035.1 Bacteroidales bacterium 45-6 | reverse complement strand
TGACGCCGGGAAGCAATTGCACGGCCTTCAGTAAATCCACTTCCCCCATCAATGCGGGAACCTTGCGGATGGTGGCTATGCTCAATTGACTTACCCCCATCGTATTGGAAACGATATTGTTGTCCTTGCGCCGGGAGGTAACGACCACTTCCTTCATTTCGTTGGTTGCCGGCTTCAGTTCCAGATTCAACTGGGTGGAAGCCGAGAGATCGATCGCCTTCGAAACTGTCTGATAACCGATGTAGGAAAAATCGACCGTGTATTTTCCTTTGGGGATACTTAAGGAGTAAAACCCGTAGGTGTTGCTGTTTACCCCGATTTTCAATTCCCTTACAAACACTGAAACTCCAATCAATACCTCGCCGTTGGCCTCATCCTTGAGGGTTCCACTCAAGCTGTATCTGTCTGCCGCCAGGTTGTTGGAGGCGGACAGCCCCAGAAACGGACACAGAAGGAGTATTCCTAAGACAACTTTCTTTAAATTCATGAAATTCATTTAAGTTTAAAACCTATACTCTCTAACCATATTCATTTAAGTAAATGCGAAAAATATGTCGTCGCATTTTTTTCAACACAACATATAGCCTTTAGCTGTTAGCTGTAAGAAAAGGCTAATGACAAAAGCTTATACATTTTGCGACAACAAATTGTCCTTGTTACTTAATCGAGTCCAAAGTTAAATTTTAAACACTTGCTTTTCTAACAAAAATCGATGAAACGCATGAAATAGCCGATAAATTTGTCATTTCCCGGCATAAGTATCCCGATTCAAATCGGACTTTTCCAAAAAAGGCGGCAGTTTTTCCTTTTACAGACAAGAAGCTCCATTCGTGTGAACGGAGCCATCCCTGCTTGCCCAAACACTCGGGCATATGTTCATTAAAGCAATATTCCCGTCCACAATTTCAGGACAGTTCAGCCAAGTAGTCCTCTCATCCGATCTTCGAAGGCCGATAGGGAAGCCTTCGCCCCTTCGCCCATAGCTATGATGATCTGCTTGAAGGGTACGATGGTGACATCGCCCGCGGCATAAATACCGGGAATATTGGTGCGGCAATGTGTGTCGATCGCAATTTCCCCGCTACGGGTAGCATCAACCAAATCCTTGAATACGCCGCTGTTGGGAGCCAAACCTATCTGAACGAAAATCCCGTCCAAATCTATCACGCTTTCCTGCTCGGAGACCCGGTCTTTTATTTTGAGGCCGACCACTTTTTCGCCATTGCCAACCACTTCGAGCGATTGCCTGGAGGTGAATATCTCCACATTGGGCAGGCTTCTGACTTTGTCCTGAAGCACTTGGTCAGCCTTCAAGGTATCCATGAATTCGAGAACCGTCACTTTGGAGCAGATGCCAGCCAAATCAATCGCCGCTTCTATGCCTGAATTCCCTCCTCCAACAACCGCCACGTGCTTTCCTTTGTAGAACGGCCCGTCGCAATGAGGACAAAAAGCCACGCCACGACCGATATATTCGGTCTCGCCGGGAACGTTCAGTTTTCGCCAGCTTGCACCGGTGGCTATAATGAGCACCGAGGATACAAACAATTCTCCACCAGCCACAAAAATCTGTTTATTAGCCCCATCCACTTCCACGTGTTCCACCTTCCGGTGTTCGAAAATGTCGATGGGATAATCTTCCATGTGCTTTTTCAAGTTGTTTGCCAAGACTTCGCCCGTGGTTTTGGACGTGGAAATCAAGTTTTCAATCCCTAAGGTTTCCTTCACCTGGCCTCCTACCCTTTCGGCCAGTAGAGCTACTTTCAGTCCTTTGCGGGCCGAGTAAATGGCAGCAGAAGCTCCGGCAGGACCACCTCCGACCACTACCACATCGTAGTTCTTGACCGTCTTCTCCGAAACCGAAGTATCCGAACCATATTTCTCTTCCAGCTTTGCCAGCAAGTCACTCAATTCGCCGCGCCCCACATGAATTTGTACTCCATCGGCAAAAACCGTAGGCACACCTTGAAGTTTCAAAGCATCCACTTCCTCCTGGTTGATCGCCCCATCCACCATTTCGTGGCTGATCGACGGGTTCAGCACCGTCATCATGTTCAATGCCTGCACAATGTCGGGACAATTGGTACACGTCAGCGACACATAGGTAGTCAAGCGGATCGGGCCTTTCAGTGCTTTCACCCGGTTCACTATAAATTCATCCGGAAAATTCTTTCCTTTTCCGTCCGAATTCAAGATTGCCAGCAAAAGAGAAGTGAATTCATGTCCGTTGGGAACTCCACGAAACGTGATGCCTGTCGGCACGGAATCCTTCACCAGAGCAAACTGAAGGCCTTCTCCTGAGGCTATCTTCAATGTCACCTTGCCGGAACATTCCGCCACATCGCCCAGCAATTCCAACAGTTCGTTCTTGCTCTCATGCGAGTCTGTCACCGCAATATCCAACAGGTAATCAGACTCCAGACTTGCGAATATTCCCTTCAATTGTTCTTTAAATGATGTATCTAACATAATTGTCTGGTTTTAAAAAAGAAGGCCGACTCAAACAAGTCGGCCTTCTTAAAGTTGAACAAAACCGCTTAAATCTTTCCGACCAAGTCTATGCTTGGTTTCAATGTAGCATCTCCCTTTTTCCATTTTGCAGGGCAAACTTCTCCATCGTGCGATGCCACAAACTGAGCAGCTTCTACCTTGCGGAAAAGTTCTTCGGCATTACGACCAATCGGGCCATCGTTGATCTCCACCACCTTGATGATGCCTTCGGGATTGGCCACAAAAGTGCCACGGTCGGCTAAGAAATCATCTTCGCTCAACACTCCGAACGCACGGCTCAAAGCACCTGTGTGGTCAGCCAACATCGGATACTTGATTTTCTTGATGCTTTCTGAAGCATCGAACCATGCCTTGTGGGTGAAATGAGTGTCGGTGCTTACGGAATAGACTTCCACCCCGAGAGCTTTCAAGGCTTCATATTTTTCGGCGATGTCCACCAATTCGGTAGGACACACAAATGTGAAATCCGCTGGATAAAAGAAAAAGATAGACCATTTACCCAACACGTCTTTGTCTGTCACTGTTTTAAATTCACCGTCTTGAAATGCTTGAACTTTGAATTCTGGAATTCTGGAATTGATAATTCTTGACATACTGTTCTGTTTTAAAAATTAGTATTACATGTATCGATTAATTATCTCTATGGGTGCAAAGATATAATAGTTTTTATCTATACAAAAATATATTCAATCGAATTTACCTATCAG
>MKRS01000003.1 GCA_001897035.1 Bacteroidales bacterium 45-6 | reverse complement strand
GAATTAACGAATATTCAAATTAACAACTTAACTATAAACAAAACCATGAACAAAAAGATTTTTCTGAACGAAAACGAGATTCCACACAGCTGGTATAACATTGTTGCGGACATGCAGAACAAACCGCTTCCACCACTTCATCCCGGGACAAAGCAACCTTTGTCGCCCGCAGATTTGGAACCTATTTTTGCCAAAGAATTGATTAAACAGGAGGTTTCGGAAGAGAGATGGATTGAAATTCCAGACGAAGTGCGCGAACTCTACAAACTTTGGCGTCCGACTCCGTTGGTTCGTGCCACTGCTTTGGAAAAAGCGTTGGATACTCCAGCTCACATTTATTTCAAGAATGAAAGTGTTAGTCCGGTTGGTTCGCACAAGCTGAATTCGGCTTTGCCACAGGCATATTACAATAAAATGCAAGGAATCACCCATCTGACCACCGAAACCGGAGCCGGACAATGGGGAGCGGCATTGAGCTTTGCCACCAGCCTTTTCGGGCTTAAGCTGGATGTGTTTATGGTGAAAGTGAGCTACAACCAGAAACCTTACCGCCGGTCGATGATGCAAACTTGGGGAGCGAATGTGGTGGCATCTCCCAGCAACCTGACAGAATCAGGTAGAAGCATTTTGGCAAAAGAGCCGGACAATTCGGGTAGTTTGGGAATTGCCATTTCCGAAGCCGTAGAAAAGGCCGTTCAGGACGAAAACACGAGATATACCCTCGGCAGTGTGCTCAACCACGTGATTTTGCACCAGACAGTGATCGGTTTGGAAAGTGAAAAACAGATGGACTTGGCGGGCGAGTATCCCGACATTGTGATCGGATGTTTTGGCGGTGGCTCCAATTTTTCGGGCATCAGTTTTCCGTTCCTGCGCCATCAATTGGTGGACGGCAAGAAGATCCGTGTGATTGCAGCCGAACCTGCCAGTTGCCCTAAATTGACCCGGGGCGTATTCCAATACGACTTTGGTGATACGGTGGGGCTCACTCCCCTTCTTCCGATGTACACGCTAGGACACGATTTCCATCCGGCGGACATTCATGCAGGAGGATTGCGCTACCACGGCGCAGGAACCATTGTGAGCCAGCTTTTGAGAGACAATTTGATCGAGGTGCAAGACATTCCGCAATTGGAAACGTTCGAGGCCGGAAAGCTTTTTGCCAATACCGAAGGAATCATTCCCGCTCCCGAATCCACCCATGCAATCGCCGTCGCCATCCGCGAGGCCTTGAAAGCAAAGGAAGAAGGGACGAAGAAAACCATTCTTTTCAATTTGTCCGGTCACGGATTGATTGACATGATGGCCTACGACCAATTCTTCAGTGGAACAATGCAAAATTACAAATTGACGGACGAAGAAATCGCGAAGTCAACAAGCGTTTTGGAAAAAATCGTTTGATTTGAAAACATGTAGAAGGCAAATTACGCAAATTAGCGCATGGTCAATAATCTGCGTAATTCGCATTCAACATAAAAGATTGAAATAAAATGAAACAAATTCTATACAGGCTGTTCGATCATCAGCAGCTTACCCGCCAAGAAGCCCACGAAGTGATGACCAAAATGGCCGAAGGTGCTTACAACGATGCCCAGATCGCCTCATTCATCAGCGTTTTCTTAATGAGAAGCATCAGTTTGGACGAGTTCTTGGGATTCAGCGACTCGCTCCTCGAAATGCGGGTGAACGTGGATGCCTTGGCCGATTACAATCCCGTGGACATTGTGGGTACAGGTGGCGATGGAAAGAACACGTTCAACATTTCCACGGCAGCTTGCTTTGTGGTAGCAGGAGCCGGCTACAAAGTGGCCAAACACGGGAATTTCGGTGCTACTTCGGTGAGCGGAGCTTCCAATGTGATGGAAATGCACGGAGTGAAATTCACCAACGACATCAGCATTCTCGACCGTTCGTTAGACAAATGCAACATGGCTTACCTGCACGCACCGCTGTTCAACAATGCGATGAAGACGGTAGCTCCTGTGCGCCGGGCGTTGGGTGTGCGGACAGTATTCAACATGTTGGGGCCGGTGGTGAACCCTGTTCGCCCAAAGCGAAACGTGCTGGGTGTCTTCAACCTGAAAATGGCGCGTATGTATTACTACATTTACCAACAAAAGGGTGCCGATTTTGCCATCGTGCATAGTTTGGATGGATACGACGAGATTTCACTGACGGGTCCTTTCAAACTGATAAATAACCAAGGCGAATTTTTGCTGAATCCCGATGACTTGGGCTTAAAAATGGCCAAAGAGGAAGAATTGTTCGGGGGAGAAACGCCCCAGGATGCGGCTCAAATCTTTGACAATGTGCTGGCTGGGAAAGCAACACAGGCGCAGACAAATGCTGTGCTGGCCAATGCCGGGGCTGCTATCCAGACGATTGAGCCCCACTTATCTTTGGTGGAAGCAATCGACAAAGCCCGCGTTTCCATCGAGAGCGGTGCAGCATTGAGAACATTTAAAGCGTTTTTGGAATTGAATTCGTGAAAAAGCTGTTAGCTTATAGCCGTTAGCTGTTAGCGAAAAGGCCAAAAGCTAACGGCTAACAGCTAAAATAACAACTATGCAACCAACTGTTTTATCTTTGCAGGAAATATACAGCGACCTCGAAGCATCCATCGCAGAATTGGGAGCTTTGGAGCCAGAGCTGGCAAGCCGGATCAGAAGATCCGTTTCCCGGGCGTTTGCCGAAAATGAAAAAATGAAGGCAGACAAACTGTATCGGGAAATGAAGCGGTCGTATTATTAAAAGCTGATAGCCATTAGCCTTTTCGCTAATAGCTATCAGCTAAATACCAACAATAATGAACGAACAAGCAAACCTCAAGCGCATCCGCATTGCCGTACTCCTTTTCTATTTCAGTCAAGGAATGTGCTTTTCGAGTTGGGCAGGGCGCATCGCCGACATCAAGATCTCGATGGGATTGGACGATGCAGCCTGGGGAACCATCCTGCTCATGCTTCCCGTGGGGCAAGCTTGCGGGATGACTTTGTCGGGCTACCTTGTTTCGAAAATCGGTAGCAACAAGATTTATCCGATCGCATTGATTGGCTACTCGGCAACGCTGATCGTATGCGGGCTTGCCACGAGCCAATACTCACTGATCCTGAGTTTGATTGCTTACGGCTTTTGTGGAAATTTCTGCAATATCTCGGTGAATACGCAGGCAACGGTGGTGGAGGCGAAATACAAACGGCACATCATGGCCTCTTTTCACGG
>MKRS01000002.1 GCA_001897035.1 Bacteroidales bacterium 45-6 | reverse complement strand
ATATCAATCCGGGAATGTCGTGGGAGGAATTCAACGTGGTCATGAGTAGTTTCTCCACAAAATTTCAATTTCAGTCAAGCATTATCGCCCCCGTCATAGCCGGCCTCGCCAACAACACGTCTTTAGGCTTCACGGCCAGTGGATGGGAAAACTACGACGGGAGCAAGCCTTACACCTTCATTTCCAACCACCGCGACATCATCCTGGATGCCGGATTGCTAAACGTGTTGCGGCACAACTACGGGCAACAAACAACGGAAATCGCCATTGGAGACAACCTCTTCGTTTTCCCGTGGATCGAAAAACTGGTCCGGCTCAACAAGAGCTTTGTCGTTCGTCGGGGCGTGTCGGTGCGCCAAATGCTCGAAGTGTCGAAGCACCTGTCGGAATATATCCACTATACCATCACCCAGAAAAAAGAATCCATCTGGATTGCGCAACGCCAAGGACGGGCCAAAGATTCCGACGACCGTACCCAGGAGAGCTTGCTCAAAATGTTGGCGCTGGCACCCGAAAAAACCTCCGTGCTCGAATCCTTGCGCGAGTTGGACATCGTGCCGCTTGCCATTTCCTACGAATACGATCCTTGCGACTACCTCAAGGCACAAGAATTCCAGCTCAAAAGGGATGACCCCGAATATAAGAAACCGCAAGGTAGCGACCTTAAAAACATGGAGACAGGACTGCTCGGCTTCAAGGGGCGCATCCACTTCCGGTTTGCCAAGCCCATCAACAACCGACTCGATGAATGTTGTGCCGGATGCGACAAGCAGGAAACAGTGGTCAGAATAGCATCCTTGATCGATAAGGAAATCCACTGCAACTACGAGATCTACCCAGTGAATTACATTGCTTACGATTTGGTGCACGGTTCTCACCGTTTCGAAGACAAATACAGCATCGACGAACGGGAAAAATTCACCCGTTACGTGGATGAGCAGATCGACAAAATCCGGATGGAAAACAAAGACTACGAGTTTTTGAAGAAGAAAATCTGGGAGATGTACTCGAATATACTGAAGAACTATTTGGCGGCTCACGAAGCTTGATCCCTTACCGGGATTTGCCAGGAGGTGAAACATAATGCCAACAGAAATGAGGCCTACGCTATACATACCGAGTTTTTGCGCTTTCCTGATCTTGCTATTTTCAGGAATCGCATCCTCCTGTTCTAACGACCAGGCTGATGCAGGCTATTTCTCGGGCAAGTTCAGGCTCGATTTTGCCACGGTTCGCCTTCAAAACGCTGTCCCCGTTTTAGCACTCGATTCCAAGGACACGTTGAAGGCTTCCTCAATTCCAACCTTTGGATTCACGAAAAAAGACGGGCAGCGTGTTTTAGTGAACCATTCGCCGGACGAAGGCAAGGGAATCGTGATACACTCTGTGTCGGACATACTCACTTCCCGGATTTTTACTGCCAAATTGGACACGATCCCCGTTGATCCAGTAAAAGTGCAAAGCGCTTGGGTTGGCGGCGGATACCTCAATTTGGTTCTCTACATGGATTATTATTCCAAGAAGCACAAGTTTGGACTTTACCGGTCGGCGCAATCGCCCAATGCGCTGTACCTGAGCCACAATAAGGAAGGAGATAGCGAGGGGTATCCCGTTCGAATATACATGTCGTTCCTGCTCAACGGATTGCAACGGTCGGCAAACGACAGCACAAGTTTCTCGGTGAACATTCCAACATCATCGGGGCTAAAGATCTACAAATTCACGTTTCTTTGACCACCTTTCGCCGCTATTTGCCAAATTTTTATTTACATTTGTCCCACTAAGTGTCATTTCAAATTTTAAGTAAAAATGAAACATGTATATACCCTCTTGACTGTCCTCGCCTTCCTCCATTTCCAATCTGCATCTGCCGATCAGCCAGTTTCGCTGTCGGTGAAGCAGGGGAAAGTGGTGTTGGAAAAGGAGCTTGATCTGGACATCAACGACAAAGGAGCCTATGAAATACTGCGGATGTGGGCCAAAGACAATTACGGAAGAGACCCCTTCATTTCGAGCGTCCGTTACGACAATCTGGGGAAATTTATTACAGCAAAATCGCGCATCGAGCTTTTGCTTCCTCCCGATTCGAAAAACGTGCGCGAAAAAGTGGTGATGAGGTATCGCGTGGATGCTTCCATCGTCAACGGGAAGTGCGTCATCTCTTTTCGGGAAATGTCCTATTTGTATGAAAACCCGCTGAAGCCCGATTTTTTACCCAAAATAAGCAAAGCGGAGGACTTGATTACCGATCAAGCCTTGTCGCTCGACGACTCCCAATCGGAGTTGCGCTCCAACATTCGCAAGAGCACGCTCTATTTCGTCAACCAAACTTGTCAGGAGTTGGATTTGAAGCTACATGGCAAGTGACTTGGTGCAAAACAAAAGCTTTCCTCTTGTTTAAGAATAGCTTTTTCAATAGCGGAAACAGCAAACTGATGGCTGTCGATTGCTAACTGTTATACACTGTAATATTTTTAGGATTATGCGTATCTTTTGGAAATGGGCAAAGAGAATCACCATTTTCTTTTTTGCATTCAGCATTTTTCAGGTGCTTCTGCTCAAATTCATGCCCGTCTATTTCACCCCACTGATGTTTATCCGAAGCACGCAGCATTTCTTTGCGGGTGAGCCCACAGGTTGGAAACACAAATGGGTTTCGGGCGACGACATTTCGAAATACCTGCCGCAAGCAGTCACTGCCTCCGAAGACAATTTATTCCTGGAGCATATTGGATTCGATCTCAATCAAATAGAAAAAGCCAGAGCTGATGCGGAAGCCGGAAAACGGGTGCGGGGAGCCAGTACTATTTCCCAGCAAACCGCCAAAAATGTCTTCCTCTGGCCAGGAAAATCATTTATCCGGAAGGGATTCGAAGCATACTACACCCTGCTGATCGAATTGGTATGGGGAAAAGAGCGGATCATGACCGTGTATCTCAATTCGATCGAAATGGGCGACGGGTTATACGGGGCGGAAGCGGTTGCCCAAGCACACTTTGGCAAATCGGCCAAGAAACTCACCCGGAAAGAATGCGCGCTGATTGCAGCTACCTTGCCCAATCCCATCCGCTTTAATTCGGCAAATCCATCCAAATACATTGTACGCCGCTCACACCGGATTATGGCATTGATGCCCAAGGTGAAATCGGTGAATATACGGACGGAGGAGGAGTAAGGAAGCCATGCTTGGCATCTTACACTCACGCACAAAACGAACAACACAAGG
>MKRS01000001.1 GCA_001897035.1 Bacteroidales bacterium 45-6 | reverse complement strand
AGTAAATACGGTTTCTGAAGGTTATGTAATTGAAGAAGATTTGGAAGCGTTTCTATCCGAAACGTCGTTCAATCAGGAGAATTATCGAAAAAACTTCAAGTTAGCCAAGAATGGGCTAATCATTGTGGTGGATAAACTACAAACGGGTTTTGATGAGCCTAAATTGGCAAGAACAAAATTGCCGGAGCTGGCGCACCTCCTGTTTGCCCGGGTACGAAACACAATATCCTGAAAGAAATAGAAAAGCGTAGTAAGCTCGAAGAAAAGATAAAAGAGCAAATCGAAGCCTTTGAAAAACTCATCGATGATTTCTTCGACTTCATTCAATGCGATGCTAACGGCAAACGATTGATTGCCAAAATCAAAAACTCCGGCAACACTTTTATCTATACTGAAAAGTTGCAGGACTTCACCAAGTTATATACGCAATACACAATTAAGAACAGAAGTAAACTAAACGCATTCTTCCTTCAGGAAACAAAAGGTAACCTTTCGCTGTTGTTTGATGATTTTGAGAGAAGTGTAAAACATCCAATGTTTTATTCGGACAACAATGCCATGCCTCGTTTTGGGGCTGACTCGGATTGTGACCGAGTTTAGATTTAACGTACCGTCAGTTAAATCGGGCACCTCCAAACTACCGAGCAGTGCAAAAAGTCCAACCTTGAAATTATCCGCAAAACATACGCTTTTACTTATTTTTCCGTTATAGAATTAAGCTAAAATCCGATTGCGCATTTGATCCGGCGAGAAACACAATGGAACACTGCGTAGTCGCCTAACTCAGTTGTCTTAAATTATGATTGATTACATCAAAGGAGAAGTTGCAGAACTGATGCCGGCATCGGTGACTATCGAGGCAAATGGCGTCGGCTATTTTGCCCAGATCTCGTTGAATACCTACACGGCGATCAACACGAAAAAAGAGGCGAAACTCTACATCTTCGAGTCGATCCGCGAGGATGCGTACCAGCTGTTCGGCTTTGCCGACAAGCACGAAAGAGATGTTTTCATTCATCTGATCAGCGTTTCGGGCGTAGGTGCATCCACGGCAAGGATGATCCTCTCGTCAATGACCACGCAAGAACTCGAAGGCGTGATTGCCTCGGGGAATGTGGATCAACTGAAAACCGTGAAAGGGATCGGCTTGAAAACGGCGCAACGCATCATCGTCGATTTGAAAGACAAAATTCAGAAAATCGCTGGTGGCACCCTTTCAACTGCGCTTGCAGGAAACAATGCCGTGGCAGAGGAAGCTGTCGCAGCCTTAGTGATGCTCGGGTTTGTTCAAGGTGCTTCGCAAAAAGCGGTGACAAACATACTGAAGCAGACTCCCGGCGCAACCATCGAACAGACAATCAAAGCTGCCTTGAAGATACTTTAGCGAGAGGCAACAAATAATCAACAGGCAATTTCGGAACAAGATCATCAAGTGCGGAATACAAACAGATACATACTGGCTTTCAGTTTCCTGATTCTTTTCATTACATTTATTCTGGGAAAAACCGGATACAATGCAGTGCCGGAGATCCTGTATAAGCCGCAAGACAAAACTACCGCCGAAAAGCCTCAAAGCCAGAACGAAGACAAAAAGACACGCTATCCGGTAAAAAAAACGCAGATCGAATCCTACAACGATGTTGGCAAAAAATCACCGATCGATTTGCGTGACCCGTCGAACGTGAAAACCGAGATCGTGTATGACACGCAAAACAATTGCTACATTTTCCGGACAAAGGTGGGCGAGGAAGTGATCGAAACTCCTTACGTGATGGATTCGGGAGAATTCATGGAGTATAGCAAAAGGCAACAAATGGCCGATTACTTCAAGTTGAAAAACAAGGAACTTGCCCAAAAAGGGGGAAAGCCGGGAGACGATTTCTCTCTAAAGGACATCCATGTCAACTTGGGCCCGGCGGAGAAAATTTTCGGCCCGGGCGGTGTCCGGATAAAAACCCAAGGCTCGATAGAACTCTCGTCCGGAATGAAGCGGACTTCCATCGACAACCCCGCCCTCTCCCAAAACAGCAGGACAAAAACACTGTTCGACTTTGACGAAAAAATCCAGTTGAGAGCCAACGCTTCGGTGGGTGACAAGATGAACTTCAACCTCAACTACGACACCCAAGCTACATTCGATTTCGATTCCAAAAAGGTGAAGCTGGCCTACGAAGGCAAAGAGGACGAAATAGTGAAGCATCTCGAAGCCGGAAACGTGAGCATGACCACCACCAACTCCTTGATTAACGGCGGTGCATCGCTGTTTGGGATCAAAGCCGACCTCCAGTTTGGCAAATTGCGGGTGAATGCCATCGTCGCGCAGCAGGAATCACAGACCAAATCGGTGAATTCGAAGGGTGGCGTGCAAACCACTCCATTCGAAATTACGGTCGATCAATACGATGCCAACCAGCATTTCTTCCTCAACGAATACTTCCGTGACATCTACGAAAAGTCGGTCAGCAGCCTCCCGTATGTGAAGTCGGGCATCACCATCAACCGCATAGAGGTGTGGGTGACCAACAAGCGGGGCAACTATGACCAGGCGAGAAACGTGGTCGCTTTTGCCGACATGGGCGAGAAAGACCACATCAACAACAGCATCTGGTCGGCTACCACCGCCTCGCCACAGCCTCAGAACAATGCGAATAATTTGTATTCAACGATAAAATCTACATATCCGGCCGCCCGCGACATCAGCCAGGTGACAGCCACATTTTCGGGTATCATGGCTTCCGGCCAGGACTACGAAAAAATGGAGAGCGCCCGCCTGATGTCTCCATCCGAATACATCGTCAACACGAAATTGGGATACATTTCCTTGAAATCGAAGCTGCAAAGCGACGAAGTGCTGGCTGTGGCCTACGAATATAAATTGGACGGAAGCACGTACCAAGTGGGTGAATTTTCCGCCGACGTGTCGGCCTCCTACAATAGCAGCAACAGCGATCCCGCCGCCGCTTCCGGAGCATTGTTTCTCAAGCTGGTGAAGCCCGCCTCGCTTTCGCCAAACTCCTATTTGTGGAACTTGATGATGAAGAATGTCTATTCGCTCGGTTCCTCGCAAATTCAGCCTACAAATTTTTTGCTCAATATCGCTTATCAAAACGACACCACAGGAACCACATACGTCAATTATTTGTCGGAAGGCAAAATAGCCGGGAAGCAGCTTCTGAAGGTTATGAACTTAGACCGGCTGGACAGCAAGCAGAATGCCAACCCCGACGGCAAATTCGACTTCATTGACGGCTACACAGTGCTGCCTTCTTTAG